>JAGRAB010000033.1 GCA_020435085.1 Bdellovibrionales bacterium
TGAAAACCCAAAGATAAAAGTTATTTTAACTGGTTCGTCGGCATTATTAATGGAAAAAGGATTAACAGAGACACTTGCAGGGCGATTTGAACTTATTCAGGCGGAACATTGGAACTTTCAAGAAGCAAAAGATATTTTTTCGTTGAGCCTTCAAGACTATCTTGAATTTGGATGTTACCCTGGTGCCGTTCGATTTTTACAGGACATAAACCGATGGGGAAGTTATATTAGAGACTCCATTGTTGAGCCAGCTTTGGGACGAGATTTACTGCAGTTACACCCGGTTGAAAACCCAGCACTTCTCAGGCAGGTCTTTGCAATAGCACTTGATATGCCGGCGCAAATCATTAGTTTACAAAAATTGCAGGCGAGGCTACAGGGAAGAGGAGCTGTTGCAACAATCCAAAATTATCTTCATTTGCTATCAAAAGGTTTTTTAGTTTCATCATTAGAAAAATACTCAACATCAGTCATTCGTGGGAAAAAAAGCAGTCCAAAGTTGATAGTTCACGACAATGGTTTATTGAGAGCTTTTGAGAGACCTGTTGACAACTCACTTTCGCCAGATCGTTTGGGAAGATATTTTGAAAATATTGTTGGTGCTCGATTTATTGAAGCAGGTTGGAAAACATTTTATTGGAAAGATCGATCTCTTGAAGTCGATTATGTTGTCATTGGTCCTAAAAATGAGAAATGGGCAATCGAAGTCAAGTCTTCAAAATGTAGCATGCAAGACTTAAAAGGGTTGGAAGTCTTTTGTAAAAATAACTCCGAATTTGAACCTAAACTTATTTCACTTGTGGATCAAAAAATGGAAGGGATAGAGTCTCTATCTTTAGATAAAATTCTAAGCCTTTGCCGGGAATATTAATAATATTTTATCCGTCTTACTTCCTTGGCCCAGCAACAGAGAGATGGTGAGACTCGATGACAGGTTCTTGTGAACCAAGAGAGGATTTAATAAGTATAGGAATTTTAGCACTTCCTAAGTTGCCAGTCAGAGATTCATTAAAATTGACGAAAATATGAAACTTCTTTGTTTCACCTGGAGCTAGAGTCGTTGGATTGTAAGGAGAAGTTAATTTTAATTGATATTTTTTAATATCATCCTCTTGAAAAGTCATCTCTACGTGCATGGGTACAAACTCTTGATTGCGAAGTGTGACTTTAAAATGATTCAAAATAGAGGGACTTCCATCAGGAAGAGCGGTGAGTTTATAGGGTGTTTCAAGAGCGCGTACAAAAGAAGCGTAGTAACTTTGTCGATGCGAGACTTGAAAACCGAGACCTCCGATAAACAAAACCAGAAGGAAAGAGTAAATAATGACTCGAGGTCTTAAAATATTTCGAACTTTTCCTGTCATCTCACTTTCTGTGACGTATCTGATAAGGCCTTTTGGTTTTTTGATTTTTTCCATGACTTCGTCACAGGCATCGATACAAGCTGTACAAGCAATACACTCCATTTGTAGGCCATTGCGAATATCTATTCCCGTTGGGCAAACAGCAACACATTTGCGGCAATCGATACAATCACCTTGTGAGCTTTTATCTTCAGCAATTCCACGGCGAGGCTCCCCTCGTTTGATATCGTAAGCGACAGATAGGGAATTTTCATCCATAAGGACAGACTGAAACCGACCGTAGGGGCACATGATAATGCAGAACTGTTCACGGAACCATCCAAAATCAAAAAGGACAACCCCTGTAGTAAATAAAATGATAAGAAAAGGAACCCAATTTTGTTTTGGAGAGTGTTGAATCATTTCAAGTAAACGGTCGGTTCCCACAAAGTACGCCAATAAACTATGAGCGATAATAAGAGAGGCAACAATATAGAGGCTCCACTTCGAGGTCTTCTTTACAAACTTTTTAAATGAAGGTTCAGATTCATTGAGCCTGCGTCTTTGAATATGATTTCCTTCAACAAAAGACTCAATTTTTCGAAAAACAGTTTCAATAAAAACCGTTTGTGGACAAGCCCAACCACACCAAACACGACCCCAAACCGCTGTTATAAGAGCTAAGCCAATAGTAAGTGTAGCAAGAACAAAAAATGTAAGAGGAGCATCATGGGCCCAGAAGGTGAGCCCAAACAAAGCAAATTTTCGTTCAGGAAGATTTAAAAGAACAGCTTGGTGTCCACCAATTTTAATCCATGGAAGAACAAGAAAAATGACCATCAACACAAAGTGTAGATATTTTCTTCGATTGTGCCATAACCCTTTTACTTTTGCTGGGTAGATAAAGATTCTATCTCCAAACTGATTTAAAGAAGCTAAGGAGTCTTCTGGAAGGTTTTGAGGAAGTCTTTTTTCTTTTAAATGTTCATCCATCTTTTGACTTTCGCTTTACTCGTAAACTTGTCCTTCTGCGGGTTTTCCATTGGGAGGAGTCGATCCTTTTAGGCTTCCAATGTAAACCGCGACTTTTTGAATCAACGCTTCATCAATAAGACCTTTCCATGCAGGCATTCCTTTGTCAGTCACTCCTTGAACAATAATATTATGTATACCCACTAATGTGCCATCTGTATTTTTCCAAGCATTGTCAGTCAAGTTAGGGCCAATCAATCCTTCGCCCATTTGGCCATGGCAAGCCGCACACTTGGCAAGAAATTCGGCTTTTCCCGCTTCGAGAGCTCCATTGTCTGCCATTAAACCCTTTAAAGTATCTTCTGATACTTTTGGGGCAGCATCTTGAGCTTTTTGTTGCAAAGCTTGAACTTCTGCCAAATTCATTTCAAGTTCTTGTTGTGATGAAGGGCCAGCTTTAGAAACTTCATAGTGAATGTAATAGATGAAGGCAAAAATAATTGTGGCAAAAAATGTGGCCAACCACCAGGCAGGAAGAGGGTAATCAAGCTCTCGAATGCCATCGTATTCATGATTGAGTAAGGGTTCGTTGCTATTATCTTGGCTCATATTTTTTCTCCTCATTTAAGGGCAATTGAGACATCTCTTCAAAAAATTCTTTATTGCGTTGGCTGTAGGCAAAGTAAATAAATCCTACAAAAACCACCATGAAAAGAATCATGGCGATGCTGCTGATGGATCCGTATTGAAAGGCTGATAAAGCTTCTTGTTTCATTTATTGATTCCTTTCTGTCCAAGAGACTGCAAGTAAGCAATGAGAGCGACAATTTGCATTTGCTCCAGATTTTGTGGAATAGCACCACCAGAGGCTTTGATTTCTTCTGATAAAGCAGTAGCAAGAGTTTTTGCTTGTTCTTCTGCAATTTTGTCTGCGTCAGCAACGGTTTCATTACTGTATGGAACACCTAACATTTGCATCACAGAAAACTTTTTTCTAAGACTATAGAAATCGGTCTTCTTATGTTCTAACCAAGGATATGATGGCATGATAGAACCATCCACCATTGCTCTCGGGTTATTCATATGCCGGAAGTGCCAGAGGTGAGGATACTTTCCACCCACGCGAGCCAAATCTGGCCCGGTTCGTTTTGATCCCCATTGAAAAGGCCGGTCATACATAGACTCTTCAATTGTTGAACTCTTACCAAATCGCAAAACGTCAAAAGGGAGTTTTCGAATCATTTGGGAGTGACAATTATAACAACCTTCTTTGACATAAATATCACGTCCAGCTTGTTCGAGGGGAGTCCATGGTTCTACCATGGCTTGATTATCAATGTATTTGTGGATAGACAGGGTCGGATAAATTTCAATGACAGAGCCAACAGCAATAGCAAGAAATGCTAAAACACTAAATACCACAACCATACCTTCAAGTTTTCTATGGCCATTATCAAGACTCACTCCATCTTTGGGGTGAATGGGTTCAGTAACATGTTCAACAAATTCTTCTTTTGGAGCGGCTTGAATTGTTTTCCAAAGGTTAAAAATCATCATGCAAAAACCGGTAATGAAAAGAAGGCCACCAGTTGCTCGAACCCAATACAAAGGAACAATCTCTGTGACTGTTTGAACAAAATCAGGGTAAACGAGTTGGCCTTTACTGTCGATGGCTTGCCACATAAGCCCTTGAGTGATTCCCGCAGCCCACATTGAGATATAATAAAGAAGAACTCCAGTGAACCCAGTCCAAAAGTGCGTTGTTGCTAACTTAACGCTATAAAGTTTTCTGTTCCAAAGTTTAGGAACAAGGTAATAAAGCATACCAATTGTTAAAAATCCATTCCATCCAAGTGCTCCACCATGCACGTGACCGATAATCCAATCGGTGTAGTGGGCCAGAGAACTGACAGATTTAATAGAAAGAAGAGGGCCTTCAAAAGTACTCATTCCATAAAAAGTTACAGCAACGATAAGGAACTTAATAATAGGAACTGTTCTGAGTAAATGCCAGGCTCCCCGAAGAGTCAAAAGTCCGTTAATCATTCCTCCCCAGCTGGGTGCCCATAACATCAAACTAAAAACCATTCCTAAAGTTTGAGCCCAATCAGGGAGAGCCGTATTAAGAAGATGATGTGGCCCTGCCCAAATATAAATAAATACAAGGGCCCAAAAGTGGATAATTGAAAGTCGATAAGAGTAAATTGGTCGTCCTGAAGCTTTAGGAATGTAGTAATACATAAGACCTAAGAAAGGAGTGGTTAAAAAGAATGCCACAGCATTGTGACCATACCACCACTGAACAAGAGCATCTTGGATTCCCGCCCAAATAGGATAGCTTTGCAACATCCCTACGGGAATTTCGAGAGAGTTCACGATATGAAGAACAGCAACGGTTATAATTGTTGAAATATAAAACCAAATGGCCACATACATGTGTTTTTCACGACGTTGAATCAGAGTTCCAAAAAAGTTCACTGCAAATACAACCCAGATAACAGTGATTGCAATATCAATAGGCCATTCAAGTTCTGCATATTCTTTACTTTGTGTAAAGCCAAGGGGAAGTGTGATCGCTGCAGCCACAATAATAGTTTGCCATCCCCAAAAATGTGTCCAACTTAAAAAGTCATTAAACATTCTCTTTTTTAAAAGTCGTTGTGAGGAGTGATAAATTCCAGCAAAAATAGCATTTCCAGCAAATGCAAAAATGGCGGCATTTGTATGAAGTGGTCGAATTCGACCAAATGTCAGCCATTCTAAGTTAAGGTTCAGGGGCCAGTAGGCTAATTGCAGGGCTGCAATAAGTCCTACTGTAAAGGCAATAAGCCCCCAAGTAATAGTTGCTAAAACGAAGGCTTTAACGACTCTATCGTCATAGACTTCATTTAAAAATCGTCCGTGCTGTGCTTCAGACATTCTCTCCTCCGAAGTTTTCTTTGGTGGCAGTGACTTTATGAGAGTCACTTGTATTAGGTTGGTTTTCAATTTCACTTTTTTTGTAATCATCAAGGAAGATGCGATGAGCAGGAGTCACCAAGTCATCAAATTGCCCATTTTTTGCAGCCCATAAAAAGGCGAAGAGAAAAAAACTAGCTAGAGCAAGTGCCGCAGGGATAAGAAAATAAAGAATGTTCACGAGCGGACCTCTTTTGGGAGAAAAAATGAATTTTGTTTTTCTTTATTTTCATCAATATTTTGACGTTGAGTCAACTCTCGTAACTTTCGAGTGCCCCAGAGCGACGAAAGTAAAACAGTAATAGATGAAATAGGCATAAGAATAGCTGCCACAAGAGGGTTTACGTAACCAGCAAGGGCTGCAATGCCAAAAATCGTGTTATAAACAATAGAGAGAATTAAGTTACTTTTAATCACTTTGTATGTTTCTTGAGCAATCATAAGAGCGGGAGCTAAGAGTTGAATACCTGCTGAGGTAAGGTAAATATCAGAAGCCGCCAAGCTGGCTTTCATACTTCCATGGACCGAGACTCCAACATCACTTGCAGCAAGGGCCACGGAGTCATTCACCCCATCCCCCACCATCATGGTGTTTTGCAAGCTCTTAACAAATTGATTTTTTTCTTCAGGGGACTTTGATGAAAAAATATGTGACTCAGGAATATCCAGAACTTTTCCAATCGACAATGCCGGCCCTGAAAGATCACCAGTAAGAAGATAAACCTCCATACTTAAAGCTTTTAGTTGCTCGATGGAAGCTTTTGTATAGGTACGAACTTCATCAGCAAACTCAATTTGAGCAAGGGACTTGCCGTCTTTTAAAATATCTACTTTTGTACCTAGGTTTTCCGAAGCATAATTTTTGTCTAAACTTTTTCGACAACTATAGTGGTGGCCATCAATCAGGCCTTCAACTCCACCTTCGGGGATCTCTTTATAGTTTTCAACAGTCATTAACTGAGTTGGTTGAGGCAGCATCTCGCGAAGGGCAAATGCAACAGGATGGTGTGATTTTTGTTCTAAAGAAAAAATGGCAATTTGGTCTTCATTGGAAAGGTGATTGAGGGTTCCTGTAGTGGGGCGTAAGTGACCAAATGTCAAAGTGCCAGTTTTATCTAAGATAACGTTTTTTACCTTTTGTAGTTTCTCTAAGGAGTTGGCATTTTTAATAATAATTCCAAGTTGTGCCGCTTTCATAAGACCAAGTCCCTGAGTGAGAGGGGTTGCTAGGGCTAAAGCGCAGGGACAGGCTAAAATAATTAAAGCTAAGGAGCGGCTAATGGCTTCAGTGGGATCAACAAATGAGTATCCAATAAAAAATAAAATACCAGCCGTTAAAATAGAAAATGTAAAGTAACGAGCAGCTCGATCTGTTAAAGCGATGAGTGGCGTCTTGACCAAAAGTTCTTTTTCCATGGATTGGAAAATTTGCCCCATACGAGTGTCGTTACCGATAGCTTCAACTTTAATAATGGTAGATTCACTCAACCATGTAGTGCCTGCAAAGACGTTTTCGCCGATACGTTTTTTTTCAGCTCGTGCTTCACCAGTGAGGATTGCAGAGTTAACATAACCATCAACGGAGTGAAGAGTTCCATCAACAGGAATCACTTCGTTTTGTTGAACATAAACAAGATCTCCGGTTTTCAAATCAGAAACCTTTTTATAAAGTTGTTGTCCATTTTCGATGACAATCACGATTTCTTGAGAAATAAAAGATTTTAAAAATTCAGGGGAGAGATATTTTTTATGGAGTTGGCTTAAAAAGTATCGACTCGAAAGAAGCAGAAAAACAAGAAGAGAAAGGGAATCAAAGTAGAGATCTCCATGACCTTGAAAAAGGTGATAGTAGCCAATGCTTCCTCCTCCGATAATGGCAAGAGCAATTGGTAAGTCAATAGAGATAGATCGTTGACGAATATCAGCCAACGCTGTGAAGTAAAAAGGGATGGCTGAATAAAGGAGAATAGGTAAAAATAAAATCCCCATCAAGAGATCAAAAAAATGACCAAAGAGAGACTCTGTCGCACCAGCGTATTGGGAGACATCAAGAAGCATGATATTGCCAGCACAAACC
>JAGRAB010000399.1 GCA_020435085.1 Bdellovibrionales bacterium
TTGTTTATCACTCATGGGGCAATAGTAAGAAAACTGTTAAACCTGATGAAGTGGCTTCAGTTCCAACAAAATCTGGAGGAGATCACTAAGTGGCATTAACTTTCATTTGGATTGGGGCCCTTCTCATAAGTTTTTCGGGAAATGCTGCCGACGAGCTCATAAGAATCCCCTCCGGTGAAGTCAAAGCAATTTGGTTGGTGCCAAAGTCAAAAGAAGAAAATAACAAGAATAAAAATGAATTACCAAGAGTGAAGGTCAAAGCATTTTATTTGATGAAGTATCCTGTCACGGTTCAACAGTTTGCTCAGTTTTTAAAAAATAATGGGAAAGATTGGGGCAAAGCTTCTATTTCGCGTCTATTTGCGGACGCAAGTTATTTAGAGGATTGGAAAACTCAAAAAAAGAATCTGAAATCTCCAATAACCAATATTTCCTGGTTTGCCGCTCGTGCTTACTGTGAGTCTCATCAGATGCGTTTGCCAACAATGAATGAATGGGAGTATGTGGCGGCGGCATCTGAGAAAAATATTGACGGCAATGGTGATGCTTTGTTTTTAAAGCGGATTCTTGAGTGGTATGGAGAACCTAAAAAAAATAAGCTGCCTGCTGTTGGAAGTATCTATAAAAATTTTTATGGTATTTGGGATATGCATGGACTTATTTGGGAGTGGGTGGATGATTTTAATTCAACCTTTGTAACGGGTGAAAGTAGAGAAGATTCTTCATTTAATAAAAAGATGTTTTGTGGTGCTGGAGCTTTATCTTTGGGGGATCGTGAGAACTATGCCGCATATATGCGATTCGCCTTTAGATCTAGCTTGAAAGGAACAAATACAGTTTGGAATCTTGGTTTCAGATGTGCAAGGAGTCAGGCAGATGAATAAAGTAACTAAGTTATTTATTTTGTGTTCTTTTTGGGGCTTTTCTTTTACAAGTTTTGCCGGTGAACACCCTTCTTTATATTCTTTGAAAACGAAGTGGCAAAATCAAAATGCCGAAGATGTTCAGTTAAAAAGTTTTGAAGGCAGTTTTGTTATTTTAAGTATGGTGTATACCTCATGTCCTCACACTTGCCCTTTGACTATTTCTAAAATCGAAGCAATAAAAAAACGGTTTTTTGAGGCAGGAGTGAAAGATGTAAAATATGTTTTAGCCTCATTTGATGTAGAAAATGATACGCCTGAGCATTTAAAAAAGTATATGAAAAAACGGAAAATGAACGAAAAAGAATGGGTATTTTTGTCTCCGAGAAATGAAACTGCTGTACGTGAACTTTCTGTCATATTAGGAGTCAGCTACAAAAAAATTGGTAATGGTGATTTTTCACATTCAAATATTGTGACTTTGCTTGATAAAAAAGGAGTGCCAATTGCTAACATCAAGAGTTTGAGTGAAGATATAGATATTTTTTTACAAACAATTAAAGGCTCGAATCCTTGATGCGAATAATTTCTTTGGTATTGAGAATGGTAATATGTTGATCGTTGGTTTGAATGAGTCCTTTTTTTGACCATTCACTCATAATACGAATGACTGACTCCACAGTGGCTCCAACACTATCGGCAATTTCTTTCCGAGTTAGAGGGATAGGAATTTGCACCTGTTCAGAAGAGTTCTTCGAGCGTTGATGCTCAATAAGGTGAACAAGAAATGAAGCGACTTTAGACGGAAGAGGTGCTTTCGTTAAAGCTTTTTGGTTTTGTAGGGCATTCATTCGAGCAGATAACAAACTTTGAACTCGGAAAATAAGGTCGGGCATTTGGTGCCAAGTTTCTAAATAATTTTCTCTTGGGATTTTAAGGGCGCGGCTGGGGCCCATAGAAATGACATTCAATGGATAAGTGGGTTGTGGCTGAGTCATAATGAATGCAGCAATGACATCTCCAGGAGCTGAAAAATGTACGATGGAGTTTTCACCTCCGGCAGAAGGGCGCGAGAGTTTATAGGCACCGCTAAGAACAACGCAGAAGTAATGGGCTGGATTTCCAAATTCGAAAAGTGATTCTCGATGCTTTGTAACGCAGACAGTTGAATTTTTACATAACTGTTCAATTTGTTCGAGAGAACAGGGATGAAAAATATCAAATGTCTTTAGTTCAGGGAGAACCCCAAGTTCTTTGAGTGATTTTGTCATAAGCAAAGAATGTTAGCCGCAGATGGCCAAGGTGACAAGGAATTAATAGGAATGAGAGAAAAAAGCTGCCTTTTTTCGAGTCAGTCAAGGCAACAGCTACATTACAATCACTTTACTGGGTCTATACGTATTGTTTTATTAGTATATGTTCCGCTCTTGGTCGACCAGAAAGCTTCAATGGCTGTTAAAGGAAGCAATAGAGAAACGCGTAAACCATTTTGTTCAAAATATTTTTTTGGAAAATTTTGAACTGCATATTTATTAAATTGAAAGATCAAGTTGTTTGCTTGGATTGTTGCCGAAGAGTTTTCAGCAAGAGAAGTGAGAAGAGTACCAATGATGATGATATGGTGATCTGTTAAGTAAATAAGCTCGCTTCGATTGTCAGTTTGAGTTTGTATACTGTGATGAGTATCTTCAGCGATAGATAATTCAATGGAATGCTTTGGCACTCGAGCGGTTAAACTATCACCGGAGGCTTTTGACTGAATGATGTCAGCGATTTCTTTTGAAACCTCATTGAGATGAAGTCGATAATAATCGTTGTTGATTTTTATCCATTGAAGTTGATCTTCATGAGAGTAAATAATTTGTCCATGAAATTGAGCTTCATTATTAACGATTTTTATAAAGCTTTTGATTTCTTTAT
>JAGRAB010000034.1 GCA_020435085.1 Bdellovibrionales bacterium
AATTCCTGTTCCTGAGTCGGCTGAGATGGTTGGCATTTTAGAAGATCAATTTATTTTTCAATTGAGAAAAGAGTGGTCAGTTAATGGCGCAAACCATCTCCCTGGTGAAATTATTAGTTTTTCTGTCTCTGAATTTCTGAAAAATGAAAATAAACTCCCACCCATTTATTCCATTTTTGTTCCAACAAAAAACTTGGCAGCTGAATCAGTTTCGCTTTCCTCAGAGGGTGTTTATTTAACTCTTTCTCAAGATGTTATTTCTGTTGTGAAATTCTTTGATTTTAAGAACGGTCAATGGAACGAACACACCATCCACCTTCCCAAAGGTGGATCTCTACGGGTTGTATCCGCAAACTCTTTTGCAAAAGCCGTCTTTTTTAATTTCGAAGACTTCACGACCCCAGATAGTCTTTATGTTTCTAATCAATGGAAAGAAAAACCAAAGAAAATAAAAACTTTGCCAAGTCAGTTTAAAGACAAAGGCTTTGTTAGCAATCAATACTTTGCCACGAGCAAAGATGGAACAAAAGTTCCCTACTTTGTGATTCACAAAAAAGGTCTTAAGTTCACTGGAGATCATCCTACTTTGCAATACGGCTACGGCGGCTTTGAATACGGCTTACAGCCTTTTTATAGTGGCGGTATTGGAAAGGCTTGGCTTGAAAAAGGTGGTGTCTATGTGGTTGCAAATATTCGTGGGGGTGGCGAGTATGGGCCTGAGTGGCATCAAGCCGCTCTTAAAACCCATCGTCAAAAAGCATATGATGATTTTATTGCTGTCTCTGAAGATTTGATTCAACGAAAAATAACAAACCCTCAAAAGTTAGCCATTAAAGGCGGAAGTAATGGCGGTCTTCTGGTGGGAGCGGTCTTTATTCAACGACCAGATTTATATCAAGCTGTCATCTGCCAGGTTCCACTGCTCGACATGCTTCGGTTTCATAAACTTCTCGCTGGTGCCAGCTGGGTGGGTGAATATGGCTCTCCTGAAAATGCCGATGAACGCGCAGCCATTTTAAAATATTCACCTTATCAGAATGTCAAAAAAGATCAAAAATACCCTGAAGTTTTATTTATCACGAGTACCAAAGATGACCGTGTTCACCCGGGTCACGCTAGAAAAATGGTCGCTCGCATGCAAGAGTTCGGGCACAAAGTTTATTATTATGAAACCATTGAGGGCGGCCACAGCACTGCCGCCAATATGCTTCAGTATGCCGAACAAGCCGCCATTCAATATATTTATTTATATAAGCAGCTGGGGATGAAGTGACTGGATGGCCCATTCCCGCAAGGCTTGGAAAAAATTTCACTAATATATTCTCTTTTTATAATCTAACTATTTGAAATCTATAGGAATTAAAAGAATTTCCTAGTGGTCTTTAAATTGCTTTTTCAATCTTTGTAAAGATTGAATATTAACCAAATGGTAAATATTTGTAGCAACATTTTACTAAACAAATCTAGAGCCAGGGCCTTGTTTTTAGTTAAGTTACGTCCATAACAAAAACTAAAAACGAAACAAAGGAGAATTAAAATGACCCCTTCAATTCTAACAAAACGAATGCTTCTTGCTTGTACCGTCCCGTTCTTAATGATGACGGCTTGTTCAGAAGAAAAGAAGGTAGAACCTCAAACAAAAGTCATTACGACAAATGCCCAAATGGACTCAGAAGAATTAGCTCTTGCCGCTGAGCAAATCATTGGGCCATATACATTTATGTTGGCTGATCGAGTCTTAGATCAAGCTCTTGAAAAAGACCCAACTAACAAACGGGCACAACTTTATAAGGCTTTTATTAAACCCTTTATGAAATATAAAGGTATCGCCTCAAGAATTGAAAATCTCGTGACTGAGTTTGGTGATATTCAACAATTTAAAAAAGATATTTCTAATATTCCCGACTCTTCATTTAAAGAGTTTATTACAGCAAAAGGGCAACCTATTACTAATGAAAAAGAGGCCCAAGCGGTTTTAACAGAAATACGAAATGCCTTTAATGACTTTCGGCTTTTTTTGAAGTCTAACCCTGATCTTGAAATGGATATTAATCTTAACCCTCATATGTTTGAGCAATTCATTAAAGAACGATATTCAGACAGCTGCAAAGTCATTAATGACTCCAATGGAAATTATGATGTTGAATGTGATACGCGAATGGCAGCGCGAGTTGGTATGAATATGGCTGATATTACTGTTCTTCAACAATATACAGCTGGAGTTGTACTCTACTTAACTCCTTATACCTCTTATGATTTTACTGGATTAAAAAACCTTACAAAAATCAATAGTGACCGTGAGAAACGAGGACTTCCTCCCTTAACAGCAAGTGATGCTCAACGAGAGCTTGAATCCAATCAAGATTTTGGAAGAATCCGTAAAGATGAATCATTTTCATTACTACAAAGTTTTGGAGCTGATGTTTCCTCAGCATGGAAGTGGGCATTAACAATGCAAGATTCATTGTGCCCAAACACACAAAACTGGTGGGAGAAAAAACGCCCATATATGCTTGTTGAAGATGGTATTTGTGTAGAAAATGAAAATGGTCACCTTGAGTTACTCGATAAAGCTCTCTCTGGTGCCACTCGACTAATCGTACAAACAGCAAAAGGTGAGAAAGTTGAAACAGATGTCGATGTCTTCGCAATATCTCGCAATCCTATCCAAAACCTTAAGACCGTACTTCCTTTGTCATATAATCAATGTGGAAAAGCGAATGACCTAAGAGATAAAACTCTTGGAGGAATACTGCCTCAGGGAAATGCTGTTGAAATGACTATAGATGATAACTGTTCTAATCAGGATATGAGAAGATAAAAGGAACGAGTCAATGCCACTAAGATTTAAAAACTTAGTGGCATCTTCTTGGAGATTTAAAATGTTTAAAATACAAATTTTTAAAATTTTAATACTCAGTGGCTCTCTTGCAATAGTGCCAAATGCTTTTTCTAAAACTGGAACAGCGTCACTTACTGGAACTGAGTTTAAAACTTGTATCGAAAATAATGGTTGCCTTTCTATTCAATCTGATAGTGCTGATGGAACACCCATTTCTCAACTTTATGTTTTCAAACGTCCAAAGTTTTCTTGGACGAAAAAAAATAAAACACTTCACGGAATAGCTATTAAAGCAACTGTCGACTTCTCGTTGAACCAAGTTATTATAACTGAACGATTAGGGAACACTCTTATCGATCATTTATTCTCATTAAAAACACTCGATCATCAAAAGTTTGAGGTGAAACTATGAAATTCACTTCAAAACTTTTGACAGTTTTTTTATTTACATCTCTTTTTGCTACGGGCTGTTCAAAACAAGTTGTTGAAAAACAAATTGTCTATCAACGAGAGCCTGGAGCTCCAAAAAGTGAGTTCGATGACGGGGGCTACCACGGTGGCGGAGGTGGCAATTGCGTTGGCGAAGAGAATAAAAATAAATGTCGCCCTATCGAGTCTTTTCGCGTTCAGTTACTTGATAAAGATATTATTAAGAATGACGTCATGGATATTTTAGAGACTACATCTGAATTTTACCCACAATTAGCCGGTGACCTTTATCATAAAATAAGTCAACGCATGTGGTACTTTGTGCCTATAGAATTAAAAAAGCTTCCTGGTAGTATTATAGGAGCTCCTGTGAATGTAGAAAACTTAGGCCAAATTGCTATTCAAAATGAACAAGAAATATGGATGGATAATAAACTTTTTGAATCTCTCTCCCCTGAAGACCAAGTGAGAATTCTTATTCATGAATTCGTTATGGGAATTCGGATCATGGAGTATTCAACAAAGTCTGATACATGTATTGCAAATGCTTCTTATCTGCTTTATGAAGATAAAGAAGATCAATATAAAAAAGAATCTGAAAAATGTTATAGCAATTCTCAATTTGATACTTTAGGAAAATCGTTAAATCCTATTTTTGGAGATAAAATTGACCTTAAAGACAAGGATTACCGTGCCGTAAGAACACTCACTAATTGGATTCTTGATGGATTTGAAAATGTATCAAAAGATCGAGTGACTAATTACTTAAAAGAATATTTTCATCGCGAATATAAAAAATAAAGTTTTCATAGCCCATCCATTTTCTTAATGGCATTTTTATTATCCAGCAATACCAGCCTTGGCTTGTAAGCTGCGGCTTCTTCCACTTGAAAATCTGCATAGGCCGCAATAATCACAAGATCGCCCTTATGCACATGGCGTGCAGCAGCTCCATTGAGACAAATTTCACCATTATCTCCGTAGATAACATAAGTCGTAAAGCGCGCGCCATTATTGCAGTTATAAATATCCACTTGTTCAAACTCTAAAAACTGAGCAGCATCACAAAGTTTTTTATCAATTGTGATCGAGCCCTCGTATTCTAAATTTGCATCTGTGACTGTCGCCCGATGAAGTTTGGATTTTAACATGCGCAGTCTCATAAAACACCTCGCTCCTCTTTTTTTAGATTCATTTGATTCGCTAAATATAACCCTTTTAATACAAGATCTGGCTCTTCCACATCAAAGAGGCCGGAGCTTTCAAAAAGGCTTGCGAAACCACCGGTACCAATCACCCGTGGTCTTTTGTTAGAAAAATTTTGCTCTGAAATTCTTTGTATCAGCTCTTTCACCGCACCTAAATGCCCATAAAATAAACCCGACTGAATACTCTCAGTCGTGGATCGCCCCACTGCCGTGTTCGTTTTTATAATTTCCACCGATGGCAAACGTGCTGTTCTCTGCTCTAATGTCTCCATAGAAATTCGAACCCCAGGGAGAATGGCTCCACCTAAAAATTCACTGTCTCTGGTAATCACTTCTAGAGTCGTTGCTGTTCCAAAATCAATAACAATGAGGTCTTCGTCTGGATACATAAAACTGGCCGCAATGGCATCTGCAATACGGTCAGCCCCCACCTCAAGAGGATTACGGTACTTTATTTTTAAACCGGTTTTGACTCCAGCCTGAAGAATAAATGGCTCTAAATTAAAATATTTTGTACAACAGTTCTTTAAACTATGAAGCTTATCTGGAACAACACTACAAATAGCCACCCCCGTGATATCATCTGGATTTAATTCATTTTCCCGAAGAGCCGATCGTAAAAATAAACCATATTCATCCGATGTGGAGGCATGTGCTGAGGTCATACGAAATCTTTGAATGATTTCATCCCCACGAAAGACTCCTCCAAATATTTGTGAATTTCCTACATCAAGGGTTAAGAGCATTTTCAGAACTCCTTTGTTGATTGAGATTGCGAGAACACTTTGTGAGAATCACTGTCTCTAGGCCTGAGAACAGTTGTTCTTTTGTCTGACCCTGCTCCACAGCTTTTAACTTGTCAAAAATGGAGAAGCGATGAGCGTCACTTCCTATCGATTGAAGATCATTGTGAACCACAAAGTCTACGCCTCCTGCTTTAAAAACTTTTTCAACAGCATTTTCCACATCTTTAGGATTGGCCTGAGCCGTGAGCTTAAAACCAACCACAAGAGGTTGTTGAGAACTTTTTGAATACTCTTTTATTTGATTTAAAATTTTCATATTTGGTTTTAATTGAAGCAGAAGCCTGTTATCTGAGGAGAGCTTACTTCGCTGCTTCTGCTCTGTCAGAGTCTCATCCATTATTTTTTCAAGAGAATAATCACTTACAGCAGCCATGTGAATCACTACATCAAAGGCTTTCTCGTTTAAAGTTGTTTTTATTTTTTGATGAATGTCTTCAAAGCCACCAAAGACCCCTAAGTCAATACTGCCTTTCGCTCGCGCAGCCCTTTCTCCCCTTAAAGTAAAAACATGATGCCCCTTGAAACTGAGGTACTCACTCAAACGTCGGCCGGTTTCTCCTGTTGAAAAATTTGAGATATACCTTACGGAATCAATGGACTCTGTTGTTCCTCCATAAGTGATGAGGATCGATTTTTTTTCTGAATTTTCTCCGGTCATATTTTTTATTATTTCTATCACTGACTCTGGCTCTAGAATTCGTCCTGGCCCAACCTCTCCGCAAGCCAGCTGGCCCCACTCTGGTTCTAAAATTCTCACGCCAAACGACTCTAATGTTTCTATATTTTTTTGAACCGCCTGGTGTGCCCACATTTTGCTATTCATTGCAGGCGCGCAATACACAGGCTTTTGTTCTTCGGTGGCAATAAGTAGTGTTGACGCCAAATCTGAAGCCAAGCCATTGGCCCATTGACCGATCAAATTTGCCGACGCGGGATAAACTAAAATAAGATCGGCCCACTTAGAAAGCTCAATATGCTCCATCATACGACCAGGCTCAAAAGTTTCACTATAGTTTTTATTTCCAGAAAGGCCTTCTAGTGTGGCTTCTCCAATAAATTTTAAGGCTGAAGATGTTGTGACCGTCTTAATCTCCGCGCCCGACTTTTTTAAAAGCGATAAGAGGGCTGCGGCTTTAAAACACGCAATGGATCCAGAGAGTATAAGTAAAATCTTTTTTCCTTCAAAGGGAGACATTGTCGATCAACCTCACATCATTGCTATATACCGCCGCCAAACGACGACCCATTTTGTCTTCCACATATTCCACTTGAAAACCCAGTTTTTCTAACTGCTCTTTGGCCTCAGTAGAGGTTTGAGAAAACTTTAATATTTCAGAAATTTTTGCAGCCATTTGTTTTTGTTCAGAACTCAATCTTTCATTTCGAGAGCTCAAAGCTAAACCAGAAGATTCTCTGATCGTAGGCACACCAATGACTTCAAGAGGAAGAAAAAAAGACGAGACCATTCCTTCAATTAATTTTAATTGCTGAAAATCTTTTTCACCAAAATATGCCCGCGTTGGCTGTGTGAGATTGAGTAGTTTCAAAACAACTGTCAGGACACCTTCAAAATGTCCTGGTCGATATTTCCCACAAAGCTCCTGGCTTAAATCCAATTCTTGCACCCTGTATTTATAATCATCAGGATAAAGTTCTTCATGGGTTGGTAAAAATAATACATCCACGCCCATATCAAAAAGAAGGCTTGAGTCTTTTTCTAGGGTCCTCGGATATTTTTCAAAATCTTGCTGATTATGAAATTGCGTAGCGTTTAAAAAAATACTGACCACAACAACATCATTTTCTGATTTTGCTCTTTTCACGAGCTCTAAATGACCTGCATGAAGAGCACCCATTGTGGGAACAAAACCTATATTTTCGCCTTTGAGTTTTAACTCATGGCTATAAGCCTGCATTTCTCGACACGTTCTTATAATTTTCATTCGTAACTCTCTTGAATGGAAGGGAACTCACCCGTCTTCACCTGCTGATCAAAAGCTCCAATTGCATCACCAATAATTTGATGAATATTTGCAAAAGTTTTTAAAAAGTGAGGATGAAAATCAGGGTTACTCCCTAATAAATCTTGGAGCACTAACACTTGGCCATCTGTATCAGCCCCTGCGCCAATACCAATTGTCGGAATCTTTAAACTTTGAGTGACTTGATTTGCCAAAGGTGAAGGAACGCATTCTAAAACAAGAGAAAAAACACCTAAATCTTGTAGTTTCAAGGCGTCGGCTTTTAATTTTTCTGCCTGTATTTTTTCACGTCCCTGAACTTTAAACCCTCCCAAGGCATGAACGCTTTGAGGTGTCAGCCCTAAATGCCCCATCACCGGAACACCGGATTGAACAAGTTTTTGTATAAACTCTTCGTGCCCATCCACACCTTCTAATTTTAAGGCCTGCGCCCCTGCGCGCATCAGCGTTTCTGCCGCTTGAAAACTGGACTCTAAAGATTTTCGAAATGATAAAAACGGCATATCACCAATAATCAACTTATCAGGTGCCCCCTTTTCAACAGCCGCAACATGGACCGCCATCATCTCCACGGTTGCTGCAATCGGTGTTTTATAGCCATGCATGACCATTGATGCGGAATCACCAACAAGCAAGCAATCAATGGAAGTTGTGTTTAAAATTCGCGACGTCCAATAGTCGTAACACGTCACCATAGAAATTTTTGTTTTTGTTTGCTTCATTTTTTGAAAATTAAGAATAGACTTCATAAAAAATCTCCATCAAAACCATTTTGATTTAAAAACGCACGGTAAATATCTTCTAAGTCTTGTCCCTGGAGGGCTTTTAAGTTCTCTTGAATGGTAAGAGTGTCTTTTCTCACTAAAGGGCCCGTAGGTGCCGCAGAGGCATTTTCTAAAATATTATGAAAAATGACTTTTTTATATTCGTGAAGCCAATCGGGAGATAATCCCAAGTCTTTTTGAAAATGAGCTTCCACGGATTTCCAAAGCAGTGAGGTGAAATTCCCTGAAGTTACAAGAAGAGCATGATAGAGCTTGCGTTGAGAGGCACTCAGTTGAAACGTCGGGTTTTTTAGCATGGGAAAGATTTTTTGAAAACTTCCTGGCTGTTCAAGAGGTTCACAAAACGGAATTTTTTCATATTCACTCAGTGGCAAAACCGTTTGATGAAAGCTAAACAAAGGGTGAAGCCCTATCGCTCCATTAATTTCATGAGTCGCCGAAAAGTGGACAATGTCTTTTTGAAAATCACACTGATTTTTAAGTTGAACAACCATCTCTGATAAGGCGTTATCACAAAGAGCCACCAAAACAGCATCGCAATATTTTACAGTTTTCTTTAAGCGTTCTTTATTATCAAAAATGAACAGATCATTAAATTTGGGGTCATTGTTACGAGACCAACACTTTGTTGTGACTCCAGAATGAGTCAGATAATAACTCAAATGCGTGGCTAAGCGACCAGAGCCTAAGATGGCATATGTTTTTGTTTCGGGTACTCGTCGCATGGATCAAGTCCTTCTTTATTTCAACTTTAAATCATCTCAAAACTATATAAGCGAGATAGCTCGTCTTATTAGTTGATAGGGATATATCATATGAAAGTTTCTTAGGCACCTGCCTAATGCGCCAAGTCGCCCTGAAATCTCTTTAAACCACTTTAATACTCAAACCAATCTAAAATAAGGGTTCTGACAGTTTCAGATTTTGAGGGAATAATCTCTTCTGTAATTTCTTTTACGAGATTCGGAATTTTTTGTCTAATTTTAAAAGCCACTTCTTCAGACATACTCATGGGTGCTGAATAAAAAAAGTCAGAGTCTTTTTTTTCTATCATTTTATCGAGACTTCGAAATCGCCAATTTTGATGGTGTCTAATGACAAGCGGAGACTCTTTTGAAAGCAAGGTCTTTGCTTGACCAATTTCAAGTTGATTTCCTTTTTTATTTACTAATTTTTCTTGCATAAGAAAATCTAAAATTTTTTGAACCTGGTTTCTGGGCAAATTTAATCTTTGGGATATACTTTCTGAGTCATTCATAGAAGCAATATCTACCAGAAGGTGAATACCACTATACATCCAACTACTATAGAAAATAGATTTACTTTCCTCACTAATTTTTGTTTCGTCTTTAATTAAGTTTTTAAGTTTTCTCGCTTCTTCCTGCTGCTCTTTGATTTGTCGAAGAAGTCTCTCTTTCAACTTATATGAGCCCGCTCGAGCAAACTCAATGAGAAGAAGAAAAAAATCTCCCTCCTTTAAATTTAAGTTTAAATAATCAGAAAGTTCTTGCGCCAACTCTAGGCTTAAATGTTTATCACCCTTAAAGACTTGGCTTATCATCGTCGTTGAAACATGTAACGCATTCGCCATACGGCGATACTCTCCATGCCCGCCTTTTGGTTGTATTGAAATCCATTTATTAATAAAAGATTTATAGTCTTGGAATTCAAATACCGTCATATTAAAATTTTAACTGAAAGATAAATTTTATATAAACTAAATAGTAAAATTTTATGACAAACGTCGAGGAGTTTTTAGGTGCCAGCTCCTCAATGGTAGCAATGCCGCGTTGTAAACTGAGAACAAAATCTTCGTGCTCGTTATTTACTGTGAATTGAGACAATTATTTTTTGGAATTGGTATAATAACGCAGTATTGCTACCATTGAGGAGCTGGCACTTTTTGGAGGAGCTTTTGTGGAAATAATCATTATTGGTTTGGCAGTTTTGTTTTTTCTCGGCCACGCGCTGAATTGGTTTTTTATAAAAACAAAAATTCCCGATTTATTGATTCTGGTTATTTTAGGCTACACCCTTGGGCCGATTCTTGGAGTGATTAATCCTTCAGACCTGGGAAAGGTCGGCTCCATTCTCTCGACAACGGCGTTAATTGTTATTCTCTACGAGGGGGGAATTCATTTAAGCGCGAAAGACTTACTGACATCCAGTCTTCCTGCTCTTCTTTTATCTCTTGTTGGCTTTGGTTTGATTGCCATTGTGGGTGGGCTCGTCGCTTACTTAATCGGTATGCAATCTATTGTTGTTGCCGCTCTTCTTGGCGTTGGCATTGGCTCAACATCTTCAGCCATTGTGATTCCTATGGTTAAGCCTTTAAGTATTGCCGATAAATCAAAAACAGTTTTGTCTTTGGAATCTGCCTTTACAGATGTTCTTGCGATTGTGATCTTTTTAGGTCTCGTCGAATCGGCCGCTTCTGGAAATTATAATGCCGGCATGTTGATTTTAGGAATTGGTTCTAAACCTATTATCTCTCTGGCTATTGGGCTTGGCTCCGGGCTGCTTTGGGCTTTTATTAAAAAACGTTTTGCTCCCCTTGTCTCCATGGCTTTTGCTGGTGAAGCTTGGGCTCTTTTAACTTATGGAGCGATTGAACTTGTCAATATGAATGGGGCCATTGGGGTTTTAGCTCTTGGATTCGCGCTTGCGAATTTAGATTTACTCCCCAAATTTTTACGCACACAAATCAGTGCGATTCCTGTTTCTTATAACGATATGTCTCTCTTAAGTGAAATCACCTTTTTACTGCGTACATTCTTTTTTATGTACCTTGGGCTTCTTATTCAGTTCTCTAACTTGCAAATCGTGCTGATGGCGATACTTCTCACCGTTTTGATCTTTGCCACTCGCTATCTTGCCATTCGCTTATTATTTTCACCCAAGCACTATCAACGCTTAGATGCCATGGTTTCTGTGGCCATGGGCCCTCGAGGACTCGCCTGTGCTGTTCTTGCTACGGTCCCCTTACAAAAAGGCATTGCCGGTGGTGAATGGATACAACAAGTGGTTTTTGCTCTTATCCCAATGTCTATTTTTCTCACCGCTCTTTTTGTGAGCTTTTCCGAAAATGAAAAAATGCGAAGCTCAATGGCAAAATTATTTTTAATGTATCCTGAAAAAAAGAAGGAGCTTCCACATGAGCCGATCGCACCTCATTGAAATTGGTGATTTTGCCTCACTTCCTGAAGCTGAGATTGCAAAAAGTTTACTAGAGAGCCATGGTATTTCTGCTTTTATGGCGGTTCCTAGCGGAGGAGCTACTCCAGAACTCGGCTTCTCAGATGGTTATCGACTCAGAGTTGCTGCCGCTGATTTTGATGATGCAAAACAAATTTTACAAAAATCACATCTGTACGCTGTTGAAGATTAAGGGCTGGGGAAATTGGTTGGTCTTTTGAAGAGAATCCCTCATTTATTGTCAAAACCTCAATTTTCGTAAAAGAAGCGGGGCTTTGGGGAAATAAGCCTTCTGGATGGCAACCTGGCCTCCGTTTAATTGCATGCTGATTTTATTTTTAAGATTGGGTTTTAGTCAAACATCTTGCCCTGTTAAGAATTTGGATTTATTTAAAGGATAAATTTATATTGTTTCAAAAAATAGGAGTTAGAATGGTCTTTCGATATCTACTTATGTTCTTTTTATTTGGATCGAAGCTAACCTTTGCTTCTTCTGAAAAAAATGGGATTGAACCTTTATGTAAGAATGCAGTGAAAATCTCTGACAAGAAAAAAGAACAGAAACTTTTAATCAACTGTATTCAAGAAGGTAACTCTAAATCGCATGAATGTACTAATAAATTCACTTCGTCAATGACTGGCTTAGACTATACTTCTAAAAAAGATATTATTCTTTCAATGGAAGCTCAAAAAAATCTTGTTGTTTGTACTACTGATGTAGGTATCAACTTGGTCAAAAAGTATTATCAACGTTAATCTAATACCCTTCTTTCTGGAAGAATAATTTTTATTTTCTCAGAATATTTTTAAATCTTAGGCTTTAATTTTCTTAAAATGCACTCTTTTAAAAAAG
>JAGRAB010000400.1 GCA_020435085.1 Bdellovibrionales bacterium
CAGGTGGTATTTGGAGAGATCAATAAAATACAGCAAATCCCAAAAAATCAAAACGCCCGTGGAATTATTAACTTTGGAGCCTCCGAAGCCATTTCAAACTATCTTTTGTCTGAACCTTTGAACAGGGTCCAACGTAAACTTCCCAATGTGCATTTCAATATTTATACAGCCACTCAGTCCCATCTGCTCGATATGATTTCAAAAGGGCAGTTAGATTTCGGGTTGTTCTTTTATACGCCCAAACTTCCCGGCAACCTCGAAATTTCCGAAGAAAAACCCTATCGGCACCATCTCGTTGTCAAGAGCGACAAGCAAAAGAACACAGCAACACTATGTCGATTTTTAGGCTCCCGAGAAATTGATGACGTGGAAACTCACAAGTTCCCCACACTTGAATATCTACGACAGCATCACCCAGAAGCACAGATTGTATTTTCCAGCAATTCCTTGAGCCTGCATAAGCAGCTGGTCCTTAAAGGACAAGGGGTGTCCGTACTTCCTCGATTCATGATAGAATCTGAACTTCGCAGAAAATCCCTAGTAGATATATTTCCAAACAAAAAATTCGAGTGGAATTTGAAATTGGTGCAAAGAAAGTCAGAACTCATTGCACCTGCTGGAAGAGAATTTTTGACCGAAGTCTTCTAAAACTCTCTACGGTTGATACTCAGATCAAACTTTTTCTTTTCTTTAAGAAGCTGATCCCCAAACCAATCTGAAGCGGCTTCGTAATAGGCCACAGTCTCTTCAATACTAGAGTCGTCAAGCCTTTCACCTTGCTGAGCATGAAAACGTTTGAGCAAGGCAGGAGTCTCGCCATTCATGCTAAAAACTTCTACCTGTCGATTGGGCGATAGGAGGATCATCTCGTTGTTTTTCCACATCCCCACTTTTTGATAGGTTGCTAAAAATGCTCTTTCGGTGAGAGAGCGATTGAGATCATGCCCAAAAAATCGACTCTGATAAGAAAAATTCAAGAGCCCAAAAAGCGTTGGTGCCAAATCGATTTGACTCCCAAGAACCGAAACATTTTTTGCCTCCAGATTATCTGGTGAATAAAAAATCATGGGAATTCGGTAATCATAGGGATGAATTTCAACACCTCCAGCCACACTCGCATTATGATCCGCCACAAAGATAAATATCGTATTTTTAAACCAAGGCTTTGTTTGAGCCTGTTTGATAAATTCTCCGATGGCAAAATCAGCATATTTAACAGCGCCATCACGCCCCGTATGAGAAGGAATATCAATTTTACCTTCCGGATAGGTGTAAGGCCGATGGTTCGAAGTGGTAAGAATAAATTGAAAAAAGGGGCCTTGGGCCTGATCTGCTTTTTTTAGCGCAAAATCAAATAGATCCTCATCACACACTCCCCAGGCATTTGAAAAATGAATCTCATTTTTTTCGAAGCTATCTTGGTCTAAAACTTCAAAACCATTTTTCGAGAAGAAATTCTCCATATTGTCAAAAAAGGCCTGGCCTCCATAGATAAATTGATTCTT
>JAGRAB010000401.1 GCA_020435085.1 Bdellovibrionales bacterium
TCCCTGCAGAACAGGTCAGTTGAGTTTCTTGAAAAATTCGAAGTCTTATTTCTCTTGCTATTTCTGTTGCAATACCACCACATTGATTACAGTGGGTGACATCTAAAAATGCTTCATCTAAGCTCAAAGGTTCAACAAGAGGTGTATAATCTAAAAAGATTTTTCGAATTTGTTGTGAGGCTTTTTTATATTTTTTAAAATCTGGAAAAATAAACTCTAACTGTGGGCATAACCGTAAAGCCACTGATGAGGTCATGGCTGATCGAACTCCAAATTTTCTTGCTTCGTAATTGGCTGTAGCAATCACACCTCTCCCATTAGGATTCCCACCAACAGCAATTGGTCTTCCTTTTAAATGGGGACGATCCCGCATTTCAATAGCAGCATAATAGCAATCCATATCAACATGAATGATTTTTCGAGCACTCATAAAAGAACTTATACCATTAATTTTTTAAAACTACCATGCCCGAAAAATTTTTTATACGCACTTACTTGCACCACAATCGATGCAAGTAAAACATCCCTCCTCTATTCGCAAATGAGGACTATTGCAGCTAAAACATTTAATATGTTGAACATTTCTTATATAGCTCTTTAATGTCCGCGCAATGGCTTTAGAAAAAGAATGGATCGTTCCTTCGCTCTTGAGAAGTTGATCCACAATAAACTCAATATCCGCACCATGACGAAGAGCCGTTGATATCATTCGTGTCAATGCTTCTTGTTCATCTGTCTCAAAAAACTTACGAATATCTTTTAAGAGCCAACCATCTGAGGTTTCCAAATGATATAAACCTGAAGACTCCTTAATGAGTTTTCCATGCTGGACGCTCGATGAAAGACATAAGGCTCCTTGTTTTAAAGAAAAAACTTCGTAAGGAGAGTCTTCGTGCAAACCCACTAAAACCAACCAATGAGCACCTTTTGACTTTACCTGAAAGATATCACAATTCAGCTCCTTTGGCCTTGGTATTGCTTTTGTTTGTCGAATGCCACAATTCTCTTCTTTAGAGCCTCGAGAAAGAACTGATGCCATTGTTCCCTCACGATAGGTTGTACATCCCTTTATGTTACCTGTTCGATAAATATCTCGATAAAGATTTTTAAATTTATCAAAAGTAAAATCATTTCTCAGATTCACTGTTTTAGAAATTGCAGAGTCCACAAACTGAGCAAATACTTTGAGAGTCTTTATATGATCTTCAATTTCCAAATCATGGGCAGAGGCAGCCCACGATGCTTTTTCATCCCAAGAATTATTTTCTTTATGAAAACGAGCAGCCCAGTCCATAACAATGGCTTCTTTTAAAAGACCTCGGTTTTTATCTAACTTCCAAACTTCTCCTTGATATTTTGTTTTTAATAGGTCTTCATCTCCTTCTTTAATCCACTCCCAACAAGCCCCTTGTTCTTCTTGAAAAGACTGTGAATGCCAATCAATATTCTGGGGAACACTTAACCCCTCTGGAGCAAAAGGTTGTACGACAGTTCTAATGTATTCAGGAGAAAAAACAGGCTCAATGCCACCCGATACATTATTTGCTAAAACAGAGCTATTCCCCGTTGGTTGTATGGAGAGCAAATGACTATTTCTCACACCATTTTCAAATATCATCATTTGTACAGAGGGATCCAACTTTTTTATAAAATTTCCTGCCAAATATTCATTCTTATCAAACAGCGAAAAAGCACCTTTTTCTTTAGCTAATAAAGATGAGGCCTTATAGGTTTCATTCATAAGAAAATTTGCAAGCTTCTCAGTGAGATCTAAAGCCTCTTTTGAACCATAACGAACCTTCATCATCATAAGAGCTGAAGCATACCCCATGACTCCCAGCCCAATTCGCCTCTTCTCCTTTAAACTCTCTTGATTTTCTGGCAAAGGAACAGAAGTTATGTCATTTACATTATCTAAAAACCTGACAGCAATAGGAACGTATTTTTTTAATTTTTCAAAGTCCCAATCTTGTTTCTCCAAAGCAACAAATTGGGTCAAATTAAAAGATCCCAATAGACAAACTCCACCAACAGGTAAAACTTGCTCTCCACAAGGGTTTGTTGCTTGAATATATTCTTTATAATAAAGATTGTTCCAATAATTAATAGTATCAACAAATAAAACTCCAGGTTCATTACGATGATAAGTGGAATGCATAATAAGCTCCCAAAGTTCACTGGCTTTTTTAAATGTTTTATAAACCTTGGTTGGGTGCCCTTGTGCTTTCCATAACTTTAAATTGCCATCCCATTTTTCTTTATAAACGCTCTTCGCTAGCTCATAGTTAGGAAACTCCAGTTGCCAAGGCAAATCCTTATCAAGAGCCTCCATAAATTCATCAGTGATTAAAACAGACATGTTAAATTTTGTCAGACGACCGGGCTGTTGTTTTGCTGTTATAAACTCTTCAATATCTGGATGCCAGATGGACATCGTAACCATCTGAGCTCCTTTTCTGATTTTACTTTTCCCTTGGCCATTTGTTTTTTCCTGTCCACTGCCCGCCGTGATCACAGCACTTTGGGTATCCCACATCTCAAGCAGTTTAACCGCTCCTGGAGACTCTCCACCAATTCCCTGAATGTAGGCCCCCCGAGGCCTTAAAACATTGGCACAAAATCCATATCCCCCCTCTGATTTAAGAATTAATGCCTGTCTTTTTAATTCATCCATAATGCTGTCCATGGAGTCTTGATTCTCTCCACGGAAGCCACTCACAAAACAATTAATATATGTTGTTCCTTTTAATCCTGTTCCTGCATTTGAAGTAATTCGTCC
>JAGRAB010000402.1 GCA_020435085.1 Bdellovibrionales bacterium
TTTCCACAACGTCAACAATATCTGAAGGGTGCTTTTCAACACCCTTGAGAATTTCAGCTCGAATTTTTTCAGCTCTTTTTTTATAACTAGTCATATATAAACATATAACTAGTTATTTATTTTTTATCAACTAGTTATTTATTTTTTATAACTATTTTGACTATTTTGTAATAAAATCAACTATTTGATGATCCAACGAGGTCTTCCAGCTCGGCCACTTCTTTGGGAGTTTTGATGGTGAGGTTCTCGATGCCCTCGTTGGTCACAAGAATATCGTCTTCGATACGAATACCAATACCTCTCAGCTCCATAGGAGCGGTTTCATCATTATGAGGAATGTAAATACCTGGCTCAACCGTCACAACCATCCCCTTTTCATAGGGGCGCGATTGCCCATCCAGTTCATAAGCCCCGGCATCGTGAACATCGAGGCCTAAATAGTGACCCAATCCATGAGGGTAGTATTTTCGAAACGCATTTTCTTTGATGAGCTCGGCACGATTACCTTTAAGAAGCTTTTCATCAATCATAATATCTGTAAGGCCCTCAACAGCTTTGGCTTGATGGTCTTTTAAAATTACGCCAGGCTGAATGCTTGCAACAAGACTTTTTTGAAGATCTAAAACTTTTTGATAAATCCGTTTTTGTGCGGGAGTGAATTTTCCCGAAACTGGCCATGCACGAGTGATATCGGCCGAATAGTAATTATACTCTCCACCAGCGTCTACCAACAAAAGATCACCATCTCTTAAAGTTTCATCATTAAAAATATAGTGAAGCGTGCATGCATTTTTTCCACCCGCAACAATGGAGCCATAGCCCTCTCGCGCGCACCCATGTTTCATGATTTCGTAAATAAAAAGGCCATGGAGTTCTCTTTCAGAAACACCTGGCCTTGTATTTTTCATTAACTCCACATGGGCCGCCGAACTAATTTCGCAAGCTGTTCGCATTTGTTGAATGTCATAATCAGATTTAAAAAGTCTGAGCTCACCCACAAGTGGATAGGCATCATAAACCGGCAGAAGCCCTTTACCACTGCGACCCTTTTTTATTTTTACTGCTGTCAAAATCTTTTTAAAGGCTTTATCAAACCAAGAACCACGAAACTGTGAATAATATACTTTTTCAACGTCAGCTAAAAGCTCCGCTGCTTTTTCAACAACGTCATCAACCACATAAGTCGCATCCATTTGAAAAGTGGCTTTTGCTAGGCTTGGTCCGTAACGAAAACCATCCCATGTTTCTCTAGTTTCATCTTTTTCGCGAACAAACAAAACTGTTTCTGGAGTCATTCCTGGTCGAAAAACTAAAACGGATTCTGGTTCCTCAAATCCCGTTAAATAAAACAAATTCGAATCTTGTCGATAACTATGGTGCACATCGTGATTACGAATATGCTCGGTATGAGAGGGGATAATGACTGCTGCTCCCTGAGCCAATGTTTTCAGGTTTTCTCTGCGCTGTTTGCACTCTTCTAAATTTGCAGTTGGTTTTCGCACACACTCTCCTCTACTCAAAAGCTTCTATTTCTTTTCAAAATCTATATTTCTCTCGAAGCCTTTTAACAGCTTCGGCACCAGCACTTTCGCCTTTCATAACGAGGGCTTGCTTTTTCTCAAAATCCGTCAACTGATACGCCGTTGTATCTACTTGAACAACTTCTGACATCATACCATAAGAGTTTTGAACCGTCTTTCGAATTTCTGCCCAAAGAATGGCTGACATGTATTGATCTTTTAAATATTCTTTTGGCAGCAACTCGCCCTTATGGAGAACATTAACAAAAACAATAAGCTGAGCCCCTCTTTTCTTTAAAAACGCAACAGACTCTTTGAGGGCGAAAAGATCTCCAACAAGATCGCCATTGACTGGTTTAAAATATGGAGGAAAAGCAAGACAGCGAGCAATAATATCTGCCATAGCCCCTGAATGGGACCAAACCGTAAGTCCTCGACGAAGAGAAATCATGGGACAGCCAAAGGGAATCTCTGATTGTTGAATCATTGTTTTCGCAAAGCCATCCTTTAAAAAACCACGAACAGAATCTACTGATTTTCCGTTAAGGGCCGATGAAAAAAACCCTCGTTCAGGGAGATCTTCTTTTTTTAACTTGTAGATTCTCCATTGCACCTCATTCGCCAAACCCTTTTTGGCATATAATCCACCAACGACAGCACCCCACCCCAAGCCAACAACTCCACTCACTGGTATTTTGGCCTTATCAAATTCACGAAGAACCCCGGCATGACTCAATGCCAATGCCATGCCTGGCCCTAAGATTAAACCCACTTTAGGAGCCTCTAAATCGGATGGACGCGTAGGTGCCGGCTGTAAATCATTTGACTCTTCATCATTTTGATTTACCTCTGTTGCGTGATCGTCAAAAGTGGCATCTTTGCTTGGTGGTTGTGATTTTCTCGTTGATCTATTTTGAGTTTCCAGCTGAGCACAGCCAAATAAAAACAAACATAAAAAAATGCTCATCCATTGTGATTGTTTATTTTTTCCGTGCATAAACAAAAAACTCCTTGTTGCCATCTTGTCCTTTTATGGAACTTTCAAAAAAATTAACACATTCAACTAAAAAAGGCTTTAAATT
>JAGRAB010000403.1 GCA_020435085.1 Bdellovibrionales bacterium
AATAACTACTGCTTGTTTCTTTTTCCAGTCTTGAAGTATTCGCCCCTTGTACATTAACTGTGGAACCAGCCGCTTTCGCGATGACGACAAAAAGTCTGCTCTTGGATAGTGGGCCTCTGATGTCCAATCCATTTTATAGTTTTTCTGTGGGTTTTTCATGTAGGCTTCAAAAGGGTTTCTGATATTACCGGATACATAAACAGCTTGGATTTCAATCGCACCGAAATCAATGACTCGACCTAGTTCATCGTGAGAAACTAAAACGACGTCAATGTTTCCTGCCGATTGTCCATTTTTCATTTTTAATCTAACTTCTTTTAAGGCGCGAGTTTTTTTCACTCCTTTAAAGAAAAACTCAGTAGCATCTTTCAAAATTCGCCAGTCTTCGCGAAATCTAATAGGACAAATAATAGTTGGGACTCCATTATGATTTAAAGTACAAACACCTAAAGGTGAGTCTTTTTTATCCTTAGTACACTTTGGTACGCCATTGTTATATGGGCATAAGCATCCATCTCTATGAGAGATTGCAATTTTGGAAAAATCATCAGTCGAAAAACCAAATACTTCGACAAGGGGTTGACCTTTATTAATCATTTTGACCAATCGAAGCTAAATGATTACCAATAATTAATTCGTACATCTTTGCATGATGAGTATTCTTCATGGGAATAAAGGAAGTATCAAAGCCGTGCGTTTTTGCTAAAATCGATATTTCATCTGAGACATCGTAAGTCATTAATACGGAACCACTAACCTTTGATAGTTCAGAAAAAAGCTTTTCGTGATCTAAACTATGGTGGCTATACAGCCTTCTTCCAGCTCGCTTTCCGCCAGCTGTATATGGTGGATCAATAAAATAAGCCGCACCTTTCTTTCCCGAATATTTTGGTATTAAATCAAAAGCTGATCCATGAATAAATTCTAATTTTTCTCTTATTAATCCGATCGCACGAATTCTTTTTGCTAAAGTGGATGGGTACCATCTTGATGATATTCCTTTTCCGGACTCGCCATTCTTTATCAAGCCAGCACCTGGGGCCATAATACCACCATGACTTACTCTGTTTCTTAAAATGGTTTGAAATGCTTTTGAAATTGTACTGCGAGCGTTGACCTCTAAAGTTTTTCGAGCATTGTCTGGTGTAAGATCAAAATCCAAAATATTTTTTGCTAACTTTTCAAAATCATCATAGATTATTGCTTCCCAAACATACGAGACATTCTCATCAATTTCAGCAAGCACAACTTTTGATGTCAAATTCTCAAAGGCAGCGGTTAGACCTATAATTCCACCACCGGCAAATGGTTCAATCAAGACATCAGGCTTCTTATTTAACCCTTTTATCCAATCCCTAAAACAAGGTACGAACCACGTTTTGCCACCAGGATACCTGAAGGGACTTCTCTGTGGTACGGAAGCGACATTAACAATATTACTTTTCTTAGACTTGCTTTGTCTTTCTAATGTCGGCAAGTCCAACTGCATTTTTTATCCCCATCACTACAGCGTTTAGTTTCACCTAGAAATTTCAACTTCATAGCTTTAAATTTAATTAATTTCTCCAAACACTCATCACACCGCTTAAATAAATTATATAAGCATTTCATTTATATTCTCTTTGACTTCAAACAAGTCTGAGATTTGGACGCACAGCCGGGCTTTCACTTCTTTTTCCATTACCATCCAAAGGGGTTGCTACCAATCCAAAAAGCAAATCGTTTAATTCAACTGAAGAAAGATTCAATTCATTGGCAACTTTTTTTATCGACAAGCCTTCTCCATGAAGATTCTTTATAATTTTCGAGAGCACTTGAGAGCTTTCAGGTGCAATTCCATTGGGTTCTGCTTTTCTGTATCCTTTTTTTGAGGCTTGGATACAGAGTTGTCTGTAATGCCAATCACTAATAATTCCAAGGCTATTCAATCTATGAATTAAAGCCATAGCGGAAACGGACCATCTCTTTTTCAAATCTACAACACTATCAAGTGTCGCACTAAAAGCATTGAGAGCAATTATACTATCTTTAGGCATTAAAAAAGCAGCAGCAAAGCGATCAGCCTCCTTCTCAATTTCTTTTCCATGGGCTATCCCGTGACGATGCAAAACCAAATGGGCTAACTCATGAGCCGCATCGAAACGACACCGTTCAGGAGATTTTGTTATGTTGATAAAAATAAAGGGAGTTTTCGTCCTCCAAAAGCAAAATGCATCAACATTTTGAGATTCCTTAGTGAGAGAGAAGATTCTCACCCCTTTTGATTCTAAAAGATGAATCATGTTTTTTATTGGTTTGTTACCAAGTCCCCATTCTGCTCGCACAGTTTCCGCAGCAGACTCGGGGTCATAACCTCTAAGGTTTGGTATGCTTACATCCGGCAAATTGAATTCTTTATCAATCCACTCTTGGAAAAGAACACCAATAGTCCCACCCGCCAAGGCAGAGTCTCTTTGACCTGCGGTCAATTTTGTAAATGCTCTGAAGCTAGCGGAATTACTATTTACAAGCTCGATATCATCAGACTCAAAAAACATTAGCGGAAACTTTAGAGCTTCGGAAATCCCTTGTAACGTTTTGGCGGATGGAATCTGTTCCCCTTTTTCATAAGAAACAATATTTCTTGATTCAATACCAATTTGTTCAGCAAGGAACTTCTGTGTGAAGCCTCTTCTTTTTCTAGCTAAAACTAAACGCGACGGACAAAACATTGTTCACATCTTATATTTTTCTTGAAACGTCGACAACAATATCTTCATCATCCTCCATGTCTTCTTGACCTTTATCGACTGGAATATCATCCATCGGGATTGGCTCAAAGAAAATTCTCTCTTTCCACGAGTCCACATGGCCATCGTCACCAATCGAATAAGGTTTGGATAACTCAAACCTAACTTCATCCCCATCGGAGTGGACTACCAGATACCAAAACTCATTGTTATATAAAGTCACAGGGGTTTCTGGTTTTACTTGAAGACCAAGAACATCAGGGTCAAAACTCAATTGGAGATTATTGGCTATGATTTCACCGGTTGCATTACCTTTTGAATTTTTGGATTTTAAATGTTCATTGGCTTGACCGACTGCCTTGGTGCCAGATGTTACCGCTAATTCAATGCCAATTTTTTTGTTT
>JAGRAB010000404.1 GCA_020435085.1 Bdellovibrionales bacterium
ATGCTGGTGGTGCTTGGGATAATGCAAAGAAAGTTGTAGAGGTGGATTTGCGCGAGAAGGGAACAGATCTTCACGCAGCAACAGTTGTGGGAGATACAGTCGGTGACCCCTATAAAGATACTTCCTCTGTGGCATTAAACCCGATCATCAAGTTTACAACCCTTTTTGGTTTGTTAGCCGTAGAAATTGCTCATTCAGCTCATGAAACGGCTCGTTACATAGGTGTTGCTGTTTTCTTGGTAGGTATTTTCTTTGTTTGGAGATCTTTCTACGGAATGCGCATTAGTAAGAATACGGTTCAAGAAGAAGCTGCTCTTGCAAAAAAGGCGACGGTTTAATTAATTATTGAATGAAGTGAAAAGCCTCTCGAACATGTCGAGAGGCTTTTTAAAATATCTTTTGTATTTAAGTCTGAAAGAGCAAACTGGACGTATGGCGAGGAGTAAAGTTCAAATTGTTTCCTCTCAAGGTGTGGTGAGAGTTATAAATAAAGTATAACTTTCTTAACATTGGAGCTGATGCATGGACTTCCTCCCCAAGCGAAGAGCTGACTTTTTTGCTCGAAGTCTTTTGATTCTATTGTTACTACAACTGAGCATTGGAATGGATAAGGCCTTTGCAGAGGCTCTCTATCAAATTGATGAATCAGAAATTATTAGCTTTCAAAAACAACAAGTGACTCTTCATAAAATTCAATGGAATAAAATTCCAGCTTTTTTTGAAAGTACGCATCTTATTCAGTTTCCTATTCCTGAGGGGGCACTTCTATCAGCTGTTCAGTCAAAAGTTTATCAAGAGAAAAATTTTGAGATTTGGACGGGGCGTATTCTCAATGATCCTTATGGGCATGTAGTGATTGCCAGAAATCTCAGCAATCAAGATCAAGTAGCCATTGAAATTTGGTCAGGAGGAAAATCTTATTCGGTTGTGGATACATTTGCAGGGCCGGCAATGTTGGAGAACTTATCTCTTCTTTTGCCAGATCTGGACATTCCACGGCTCGACTCAGAGGCTCAACTCACAACAGCGGTCACGACAAAATCTAATGATCAGTTTATTGATGTCTTGCTTGCGTATACGGATGCTGTTGTGGCCTTTAGTCCCAGTGCTGCAACACTTCTTGTCGCTCGGATGGCAGAAGTGAATGAAATGTTAGAGGATAGTTGCGCAAGGTTTCGGTACCGTCTCGTTCACATTGTGCAAGTGACATATGCTGAATCAGGTAACTTTTCAACAGATTTGGGGTGTGTTTATGCTTGGGCAGATGGGTGTCTTGATAATATTCATACACTTCGTGACACTTATGGGGCAGATCTCTTTCAATTGGTTTTATATCAAAATAATACTTGTGGTCTCGCACATACAAACTCTTTGAATAGTTTTAATGATGTTACGGCAGCAAGTGTTGTTGGCTTTTTATGTGGTGCTGACACAATGGCACATGAGTTTGCTCATAACATTGGGATTTACCATGATCGTTATGAAGGAGGGTTTTCTGCTGATGAAGAAAATTCTACTTATGGGACGGGATTTGGTTTTGTTGATTTAAAAAATAAACAATATACAATTATGTCTTATCCTAATCATTGTAATTCTCTTGGGCTGTCATGCACTCGTATCCCACAATTTTCTAATCCTGACTTGGTTGTTAAAGGAAGTCATTTAGGGGTTCGAAGAAGAACAGATGCTGTTTCACAAATGAACGAAAATTTTGGGTACATTGCTAATTTTCGCTCTTCGCTATCATCTTATGATCCGGGAATTGGCTCGAGTTGTATTGCCAATAAAAGTGGAGAAGATATTCATTGCTTTATTGCAACGGCAGTGACGGGCTCTTATATGTCACATGAAGTTCTTGTCTTACGACATTTTCGTGATCAAGTTTTATTAAAATCAAAACTTGGACGCACTTTTGTAGAAGCCTATTATCAGTATGGTCCTTATTGGGCCTACAAAATAAAAAATTCAAAATATTGGAAGTCTATTGTTCGCTTTTTCATATTCATTATGGTTTTTTTGATTGAGCATAC
>JAGRAB010000035.1 GCA_020435085.1 Bdellovibrionales bacterium
AGAGCGTTCAAAAATTTTTACCCTTTCCTGGAAGGTATGATAAAACAGAAGTGCTGCTGCAACAGAAATATTAAAACTTTGCGAAAATCCCTGCATAGGAATAATCACATTACCATCACAAAGTGAAACCATCTCATCACTAACACCCTCTTTTTCATTTCCTAAAACAATGGCTGTTCGCCTCGAAAAATCAATTTCAGAAATAGATTTCGAAGCATGTAAGTGAGTCGCAAAAATTTGAAATCCATTTTTTCGAAGTTCGGTCACACTCTCTTGAGGCTTTCTAAAAACTTTAACATCGAGCCATTTATCAGCCCCTTTTGTCACCCGATTAGCCGCTTTAAACTTAGCATTTTCAGCCTCAATAATATGGCATCTTAAAAATCCAAAAGCTTCAGCACTTCTCATCACTGCTGAGATATTGCCCCGATCATAGATATTTTCCATAACAGGAATAAACTGAAGACTTCTTTTTGCAACAATGTCTTCAATGCGAGCTTTTCTCTCTTCAGTGAGTATTTGCCCCAGAGCTTGAACAATTTCTTCCGCAGAATAACTTCCTGAAGAAAAACAAAAGGGGCCATCCATATTAAGAACTGATTTTTTAAAAAAATAAGGGTCTAACTCTTCTGGTGTCGACATTAAATTTGAATCAACTCTTTTAAGTTATTGACCATAAATTGAGGCAATGAAAAACAGCCTTTATGAATTTCAGAATTATAATAATTGAAATCTAACCCAGACTGCTCGATACGATTGGCTTGAAAGTCTTTAATGGGATGACGTCCTTTTGAGGCAAAAAGAAATGACCACAACCCACCTGGATAAGTCATATTATTAAAATTATAGTAAGTCCTCAGGGGGAAAATATTTGAAACAATGATGAGTAATTTTTTTTGCATCACCTCTTCATAAAAGGGTGACTCTCCTTGAGCCACAACAATTCCATTATCAGAAAGTCGTGCATAAACATTTTTGTAAAATTCTTCACCAAACAATGGTGTCGCTGGACCAATTGGATCTGTGGAGTCAATAATAATCACATCAAAAGTGTCAGAGCTTTCTTTCATGTACTTCACACCGTCTTCTATAAGAAGTGTCAGTTTGGGGTTTGCAAGCTCTTTACTTGTTTGTGGGATAAACTCCCGACACGCATCAACCACCATCTTATCAATTTCAACCATAACAACGGATTCAACGGAGGAATGCCGTAACACCTCACGAGCGGTCCCTCCATCTCCCCCGCCCACAATTAAAACTTTTTTTGGGTTGGGGTGTACAAATAATGGAACATGCGAAATCATATCATGATAAATAAATTCATCTTTTTCAGTGACCATAACTAAACTATCATTGAGTAGCATTCGGCCATAACCGAGTGTTTCAACAACTTCGACTTTTTGAAAATCACTTTGCCCTTCAAAGAGCTTTTCCTTGATTTTATACCGAATAGAAAAATGATTCCGATGGATTTCTTCTACAAAATTATTTTTCTCTGAATTCATGTTAAAAGTCCTCCAAGAGTGTGGCCGCTTGAATCTCTTTTGGTTTTCGAAAATGATAGGTAAAACTAACGTCATATCCGCATGATAGCTTTTGTATCACTGTTGTTTTCTTTTGAAAGCCATTGACTTCAAAATCATAGTCTTTCTCTTTTTGGCCACTGGGTCGAAAAACAATAACATCAAATGCATTCGGCTGAAAAACCTCTAGAACACGCATCAAAGTCGGCTGTACTCCATGCTCGAGATTAATATTTGATTCAAAGCTCACATAACTACCATTCTCTTCAGGAGTCACATGAATCGTATAATATTCTTTGCCCCGAACAGCATTGAGAGAATAGCCACAGGGACGAAACGCATGGTCATCGACGTGAAAGCCTGGAAATATTTGATCTACTTTTGTTTTCTCTCGAATTGTTTCACTCGATTGATTAAAGCAAGAAAAAATTTCTTTTCCCTGACCTTGAAGGTCGTACATTAAAATCTCCACTGTGCAATCATCTGCAGATGGAAGGTATGCCTTATTCATGTGATAAAGATATAAATGATGATCGTCAGCATGGCCAAAGCGCATAGCTGTTCCTGAAAACATATTATTTAATCGACGGCAATCTTCGTAAAAATCAGTGTGTTGATGCCGTGGAAAGTACTCATTCTTCCTCTCAAAAATCAGAGACAAAACATCATCCTTTGAGATCGTTTCTAGAAATTGAGAAATAGCATTCACTAATGTGGTTTGCCCGCAGGTAATCATCGTAAAGTATTCATCCCAAACAAATAGAGAAGATTCAGAAAGAAGATAAGCATCACAACCCTCTGACGAAATCATCGACAGCACTTGAGCCTCTGCTCGCTCAACGACCTTTTCCCAAAAAGGTCTTCCAAGCTTTCGTAGAGAGCCAACTTTTGGGTCAACCACGAGTTCCACTTTTTTTTCTGAGCCTTCAAAGATCAACTCTTCTACCTCCCAATGCTTATCTAAAGACGGTTTCTAAAAAGAAGAATCATTGTAGGTATAAGGAAACAATGGTAAAATCAAGCTTTGTGCAAAAAGGTAATTCTCTAAAATAAGGATTTATTGTGATTCAAAACTCTTCGAACAATCCCGAAGTCAGTGTGATTGTCCCTACTTACAATAGGTTACAAACACTGCCTCGAGCGATCCACTCGATTTTAGATCAATCCTATAAAAACTTCGACTTGTGGATTGTGGATGATGGGTCCAATGATGGCACCAGAGAGTGGGTACAAACGGAGCTTCTCTCAAATTCTGATCAGCCCATTGAGTGCCACTACTTACGGACGAATCGCAAAGGCGTCAGTCATGCTCGAAATAAAGCCATTCAGTTGAGTCGAGCTCCTTGGATCGCACTTCTCGACTCTGATGATGAATGGCTTCCAACAAAATTGGAAAAACAACTTAGCTTTGCCCGCCAATATCCAGATATCCCTCTCATCCATGGAGAAGAGATTTGGGTTCGAAATGGTGTTCGAGTCAATCCCATGAAGAAGCATAAAAAATCAGGGGGGCGTATTTTTGAAATGTGTGTTCCTATTTGCTGTATTTCACCATCGACAAGCCTTATTCAACGACGCATATTTGATGAAGTCGGCCTTTTTAGAGAAGACTTCCCTGTCTGTGAAGATTATGATCTTTGGCTTAAAATTACCTCTCGCTATCCAATTGGATTTATTGAAGACCCTTTAATTACTAAATATGGCGGCCATGAAGATCAACTTTCTCGTGCTTTTAAAGCCATAGACTATTACCGAGTACGAGCTCTGGGAGATATTTTAAATTCTCAACATCTTTCTCTTCAAGAACGCTTACTTGTTAAAGAGACGATTCAGAAAAAATGCGAGATTCTGCTCAAAGGCTATGAACGACATGAAAACATGAATCACTACCAAGAAGTTCAACAAATTCAAAACTTCGCTCAGCAATTTACTGTTTGAGATTTTGACTGTCTGTCAAAAAAATAGAATATCATAAATTCCGCATCCAAAAATAAAGGGCTAATTCCGCTAAATACTTCTGTGTGCGCGAGCTCGCCAGCCCCATAGAAAAAGGTAATTTTAAAACTTCCGATTTTTGAATATTTGTTGTTTTTATCTTTACTTGAACTTCAGAGATTTTAGGTTCAAAAACAATAGACAAAATATTTCCTTCTGAAATTTTGCTCTCATCAAAACCATTGCTCATTTGTAAACTTGAAAAGCAATCCATAAATCCCAGCTCCCAAAACCTTGATACTAAAGCTCCTTTTGTCACTGTATCAACTAAGACAAATTTATCTGCGAACACTGAGAGTTTTCCTTTAAGAGGTTTCAGTGGTTCTTCATCATCTTCACCAACTAACCACGGTTGAATGACCGGCAAAAGTTGAAGGGCATATTTATTTTTTTCCTCTTCACTGGAAAACCAAGCCTTGACTTGCACATAAGGAATACTGGCTCGATACCCCAAAGAAATTCCAGATTCCCTAAAAACATCTTCAACCTTATCTGCCAATTCTGACTCGGTGATCCCAATACAGAGCCATTTTTTCAAAAGTTTTTTTGAACTCTTCGGCATTTGAGTCAAATGCCGTTTCAGCGAATCATTCCATATTCCTTCGATTTCTCTAGGTGGGCCTGGCAAAACTGCAATTTTCTTTTTTTGTGACTGGAACAAAAAACCATGAGCTGACCCCACAGGATTTTTTAATAATATAGCCCCTTGAGGAAACCAGCATTGTGTTTTGTGGGATTCCAATACCTTTAGCCCTCGTGCTTGGTAAAGTTGCTGCAACTCCACCCAAACTTCTTCGTTCCATTGAAATGGCACCTGCAGCCAATCAGAAATGACTTCGGCTGTAAAATCATCTGTTGTAGGCCCCAGTCCTCCTGTCGTAATTAATAAATCCACTTGAGACTGTGCCCAATCAAGAGTTGTCAAAATTTGTTGCCGATCATCGGGAATCGCAACATGAAGAGAAACTTCAAAGCCCATTTCTTCAAGATGACTTGCCAACCACGCCGCATTGGAGTTGATAACTTCTCCGGAGGTAACCTCTGTTCCTATGGCGATAATGGCGGTTTTCATGAAACTTTTATCAGAGAATCAACTCAGGATTTTTTGCTAAATCACGAGTGATATTTTTTTGATGAGACTCAATAGTGCCACCACCAATTTCAATGAGCTTAGCGTCCCGCCATAAACGCTCGACATTGTACTCACCCACATATCCATAACCACCCATCACTTGAATGGCTCGATCTGCTACATTTTTTCCCATTGTCGCTGCAACGAGCTTCACTCCATCGGTATCGAGACGGTTCCCCGGTTTGTTGAGATCTAACTTTCTTGCTGTATCGTACACATATGTCTTTGCCGACATGTACTCCGCATAACTTTCACCAATGTATTTTTGAATCTGTCCAAAAAAGGAAAGCGATTTTCCAAAAGCTTCTCTTTCAGTAGCATATTTATTCATTTCAACAAGACATCGCTTTGCAAGCCCCAAGCTCATTGCTGCCAATGTTAATCGCTCAATTTCAAGGTTTCGCATCATATGTACCATGGAGTCCCCTTCATGGCCGACAAGATTTGATACCGGAACTTCGCAATTTTCAAAAACCATTTCAGCAGTATTTGATCCGCGCATTCCTAATTTATCTTTTATTTTTTGTCCCACACTGTAACCACGAAAAGACTTTTCCACAAGAAATGTGGATAACTCAGGTCTTCCACTTTTTTGCCCAGTCAAAGCATAAACTAAGCAAAGATCCGCCGGTGTTCCCTTTTCGTCTATCGTCCCGTTGGTGATCCACATTTTGCGACCATTGAGAATATACTTGTCGCCTTTTTTTTCAGCTGTGGTTTTCATTCCCAAGACATCAGTTCCCACATGAGGCTCCGACATGGCCATACAGCCAATAAGTTCTCCAGAACTTAAACCTGGCAAATATTTTTTCTTTTGCTCCTCACTTCCATTAAACGCCAAATTATGAACACAAAGCATAGCGTGTGCGAGGTAAGCCAAACAAAACCCTGGATCACTATAAGAAAGCTCCTCATTGGCTATGACAGCTGCTGTGGCATCCATTCCCGAACCACCAAAATCTTCTGAAACTGTAATACCAAGAAGGCCAATCTCACCGAGCTTTCTAAATAAATCGACATTGAATAATTCTTTTCGATCATACTCCATGGCTTGAGGCTCTACTTCAGAAGCCGCAAAACCTGCCACCATTTCGCGAAGCATTTTATGCTCTTCTGTAAGATTAAATAAGTCCATTGACTGAAAATCAGACATCGTTTCTCCTGAGGATATATTTGGATGACTTTATACGAAAAGTTTCGCCAGTTTTCCAGCCCTAAGGTGCCACCTAACTTGCTGTTGTACAGCGCATTACTCATCCTAATTGATGCTGCGTACAACAGCAAGTTAGGTGGCACTTTTGGCAATATCTTCGTTGAATCGATGTTGTTTTAAGGGTTGAGAAGACTTGGAGTTATTGCGATAAATGGCAATCGATTTCAACCCCAGCCTCCATGCTTTCAAATAAATATTTTGAATATCTTGCACTGTTGCTGATTCCGATAGGTTCACCGTTTTTGACATGGCTCCACTCAAAAAAGGTTGTGCGGCTGCCATCATTTTTAAATGCTGATCGGCAGAGATTGTTTGCCCCTCCGGAGTCATTGCAATAGCACATTGAAAAATCCGTTGATGTTCTTGAGTGAGGTGAGGGGCCCCTTCTGCAGTTCCTGTCTCCTGGAGAAACTCCAAAATTTCTTCGATTTCGACATCACTATAATGAAGTTGCTCTAAAGCTGGTTTAACGGAGCGATTGACAATTTTTAATGAACCCCCGCCTGCAAGAAGTTTTTGTTTCACGAGGCTATAATCAGGCTCTATTCCTAAAGTGTCACAATCCATAAGGAGCCCAATGGTTCCGGTGGGAGCAATTACTGTGAGTTGTGCATTTCTCAAGCCCCTTTGTTTTAATTTTGCATTTTCTTTTTGCCAGCGATCATAAAGACTCTGAAAGTCTTTGGAATATTTTTGTGACTGTAGGTACGGCCTTAAGCTCTCGCAATGCCTTTGAAAGACTTCATTCACTGATTCTTTATTTTTTTCATACTCTGCAAAAGCTCCTAATCGCTCGGCTAACTCCCCACTTATTTCTTGCGCCGCCAATTGCATTTCCGCGGTGACCCTTGCCGTCCACTCACACGCATACTCATCTCCATAGACATGCCCCATACGCATCAAAAGAGCCCCTAAGTTTGTGTAACCTAAACCCAGCGGACGAAACCGAAACGAGTTTTTTGCAATCTCCTCAGTGGGATAACTTGAGGCACTGATTAAAATATCTTGTGCCAAAAATAAAATCTGACACGTCTGTCGAAAACCAGCAAAATCAAAATTACCTGTTGCCTTTAGAAATGGCACAAGATTGACCGAAGCTAAATTGCAAGCCGTTTCATTGAGAAACATATATTCTGAACAAGGGTTACTGGCTTCAATGCGACCACTGGTTTTACACGGGTTCCACTTTTGAATGGTCGTATCAAACTGTACGCCAGGATCCGCACACTCCCAAGCCGCTTGCCCTAAGAGGTCCCATAGTTTTTTTGCGGGGAAGGTGTCAACCACCTCTCCTGTTGTCCGCGCCAAAGTCTTCCATGAACCATTAGCTTCTAATGTTTTAAAAAATGTGTCTGACAATCGCACAGAGTTGTTGGAGTTTTGCCCAAAGACAGATTGGTAAGACTCTCCTTCAAAGTGAGAGTCTAATCCTGCCGCAATTAATGCCTTCGCTCGTCGTTCTTCTTTGGCTTTCCACTGGATAAAATCCAAAATTTCTGGATGATCTGCGTTCAAGCACACCATCTTAGCTGCTCTTCGAGTAATACCACCAGACTTTGTCGCCCCGGCTCCGCGATCTAAAACTTCTAAAAATGAAATCAAACCAGAACTATGTCCACCACCGGCTAACTCTTCTTGCCTCCCCCGAATGGGTGAAAAGTTTGTCCCTGTACCAGATCCATACTTAAAAATTTTGGCTTCTTTTTTTGCAAGATCAAAAATACTCATGAGATGATCGTCAACACTTTGAATAAAACATGCTGACGTTTGTGGATATTCGTAAGCATTTTCACACTCAATGGCTGTTCCTAACTGAGGATTCCAACGAAAATTTCCTCCCTGCCCCTCAATGCCATAAGCTTGAAATAGACCACCATTAAACCAAACCGGAGAATTAAAACTGCCCAATTGATGAACAAGAATATATTTTAATTCTCTTTCAAAAATCTCGCTTTCACTATTTTGAAAGTAGCCTTCTTTTTCTCCAACACGGACAATCCAATGAACGACACGCTCAATCATCTGGCGAATAGAGTTCTCAAAGCCTTTGCTACCATCGGTCTGAGGCACACCGGCTTTCCGTAAGTACTTACTCACAGCCACATCAGTCGCATTTTGACTCCAAAAATCAGGAACTTCGACGTTTTCACGATGATGAAGCACTTGCCCTTTTTCAGAGACAATTTCGCTGGTTTTTTTCACCCATGACACCGCGTCTAACGGTTCTCCTGGTGTCATGACAAAATGACGTTGAATCAACAAAGACCTCCCTTTCACAAGATTTATTGTACCGCAAGGACTTGCCCATGACCACGACTCCGACTACATTAAATGGCTCTATGGAAAAACCCATCTATCTTGATTACAATGCGACAACGCCGCTGGACCCAGAGGTCCTCAGTGAAATGCTGCCTTTTTTAAAAGAAGAGTTTGGTAATGCTTCCAGCTCCTCCCATCCTTATGGCTGGGCCGCAAATATGGCTGTTAAAAAAGCACGCAAACAAGTGGCTGATGCCATAGGGTGTGAACCTAAAGAAATCATTTGGACAAGTGGAGCCACCGAAAGCAATAACATGGCCATCATTGGTTTGGTTCGCTCATTTCTGCCAGAAAAAACTCATATTATCACAGCCAATACCGAGCACAAAGCTGTCTTACAAGTTTTTGAAATGGCTGAAGAACTTGGGGCTGAAATCACTGTTCTTCCAGTGAACGAACAAGGACAAGTTTCTGTGGAACAAGTGGTTGCCGCCTTAAAGCCTCACACCAGACTCGTCTCATTGATGATGGCCAATAACGAAATCGGCACTCTTCATCCCATTTTTGAAATTGGAAAAATGCTTCAGGAGAAAAATATTTTATTTCATACTGACGCAGCCCAAGCTCTTGGAAAAATTCCCATTGATTTAAAAACACTGCCCGTCGACATGCTCTCCATGTCAGGTCATAAAATTTATGGCCCTAAGGGGGTGGGAGCTCTTTATATTCGAAAGCAAAATCCACCCATTACACTCAAACCTTTAATTTGTGGGGGCGAGCAAGAAGGTGGGTTAAGGCCCGGCACTCTCAATGTGCCTGGTATTGTTGGTATAGGTACGGCTGTTGACATTGCTTCGAAAAAAATGACGGAGGAGTCAACACGCTTAACGAAATTGCGCGATCAACTCATCACACGTGTGCTTAAAAATTGCCGAGGGGCCATACTCAATGGCCACCCCACAGAAAGACTCCCTAATAATGCGAGCTTTTCTTTTGAAGGCCTTTCTGCCGATGTCTTTGCACTTGGCTTAAGTGGCTTGGCTTTAAGCAGTGGCTCGGCCTGCACCTCTGCCAGTGGTAAGCCCTCCCATGTGATTACGGCGATTGGGCGACCTGAGTGCCTCGCACGCGCAACCATTCGCGTCGGTTTAGGGCGAATGACAACGGACAAAGATATTGAAACAGCCGGCGATAAAATTCTCGCAATGATCGAAAAAAATTCAAAAATTTCAAATATTTAAAGTGTCCGACGGAAGTCCTCTTGCTGGGTTGACAATTATGGTATAATTGTACAAGTAACGCCATAAAGGAGTTTGGCAATGATTCAAGTTACTGAAAAAGCATCTCAACATATTCTATCTTTAATTCAAGAAGAAGGTTTAGATCCTCAAAAAGCTATGCTTCGCGTTCTTGTTAAAAAAGGCGGATGCTCTGGCTGGTCTTACAAAATGGATTTTGATTCCGAATCAAAAGATGGTGATAAAGTTTTTGAAAGCCATAACACCAAAGTGATTGTTGATTCACAAAGCCTTCTTTATCTTTTAGGCATGACTCTGGATTATGACGGCG
>JAGRAB010000405.1 GCA_020435085.1 Bdellovibrionales bacterium
AATAAGTTCATAGGTCTTAGGAAGAAGCTTTGCTACGCTAGAGGAATGTTTGCGATTTGCCTTATTGATGATGTAATACTCGGAGCCATTCATTGAATAAGAAACTCCCAAAATGCCAGGAGCTTTCATGCCTCGATATACTTTTCTCCAACTGGAGCCGAGAAGGTTGAATTCATGATTTCGATATTTTTCTGCATATTTAAGGCAGTCCGGGAAGAATTTCAGCACTTCCTCTTTTTTTGGAGCCACCAAGAGTTGGCGGAAAACCGGAAGAGTTTCTAAATCTGTATATGTCCCCCGTTGGCGATCTTGCCAAAGTTCATAGCGTGTTTTAGCGGAATTGACGAAGAGTCGTGAAGCTTTAATAGCTACCTCTTTTGGAGGAAGCTTGAGAGCACGCTTTGTGAGTTCTATAAAAGGTCGCATTTTTTAACCTCATTGGCAGATCAAGCTGACATTGATATCTACCATGTCTGATTGGCTCAGACAGCCCAAAACCCCGGGAGGATGCCTCCAACAGAAGAAATATGGCGCCACGCGCAACAGCCTTAATGAATCTCTACGCTTTCGAATATAGGAGTAATTTTTCATATCTTGCGGCGATTCTCTCATCTGTTTATTATGAGCCCTTATTAAAGGGGAGAAAATAGGTGATCACGTCAGAAAAAGCCCAAGTAAAAAATTTCTGGGAGAATGCTTCTTGCGGAGAAAAGCTCTATCTCCATGGCCTAACTAAAGAGGATTTCAATAAACAGTTGCAAGATCGTTATCGATTGGAGCCTTACATTTTAAGATTTGCTGATTTTGATAAGTGGAGAAATAAAAAAGTTCTAGAAATTGGTGTGGGGCTTGGTGCCGATCATCAAAGATTTGCAGAGGCTGGTGCGGAGCTTTATGGAATTGATCTTACAGATAGAGCTATTGAGCGAGTTAAGAATCGTTTTCAAAAAATGGGATTAAAGTCACATCTTTCTACTGGTGATGCTGAGGCGTTAGACTTTCCAGATAATACTTTTGATTTGGTGTATTCATGGGGAGTTATTCATCACTCTCCAGATACACCAAAAGCAGTTCAAGAGATTTTGAGAGTACTAAAGCCAGCTGGACAATTTAAAGTCATGATCTACAACTACCATTCGTTAGTTGGCTATATGCTTTGGATTAGATATGCATTGCTAAATTTAAGGTTCTTTGTTCCTTTAAATAAGATTTATGATAAGTATCTGGAGAGCCCAGGTACGAAAGCTTATCGCCTTGAAGAAGCTAAAAAGCTTTTTAGTGAAGCTAAAGATGTCAAAATTCGTCGAGTAATGACTCATGCGGATTTGTTAGAAAGTCATGTCGGACAAAGGCATCGGGGAAGGGCTCTTTCCTTCGCAAAAAAAATATGGCCACGTTGGCTCCTTAAAAGACTACTTCCTGAGCATGGACTATTTATGTTGATAGAAGGTCGAAAGTTGGAGTAGTTATTTTAAACGATGAAGGACAATTACTGCAAAGATTCCTATGGCCATGGCTGTAATGCTGTAGCTGATTGAAGAGGCAATAGCCACCCCTTGTATTCCTTGGTTAAATTTGTAAAGCATTAAGTAGTTTAGTCCTAAATTGAGGAGTAAGCCTAATCCTGTAAAGAGGGATACGGCCCATGAGAAATTAAACTTATAAGTTAAAAGATTTGCGAAGAGTTTAGAGAATGACCAAATAAAAATTCCCGGAAGCAACCAACAAAATGCAGGATAAGAAGCAGAAAATTCAGGGCCCCAAAATGAAATCATGATCCACGGACCTAGTATGTATAGTGCAGCCACTGCACAAAGGTTAATTGCTCCTTGAAGGAAGCTGACTTTCCAAAATAATTTTGTATTTAAGTGGGATCCTGGGTTTATGATTTGTGCCCAATAAGTGGCAACAACAGCGTTTTCAATTAAAAATAATCCTTCACCAAGACGTGCTGCCAATGCGTAAAAACTCAATGCCTCTGTACCAAGAACGGAATTGATCATAAATTGGTCGATTTTAAAATGTAGGATATTAAATGCGAACCCAAAATATATAACTATTCCGTTGCGAAAAGCTTTCTGTCCTACTTGAAGAGAGACACGAGGTCGGCAATGGTCCGTGGATTGAAGGTGATAAAAGTAAAAAGGAGCACCTAAAATGAGAGTTCCAAGAAAAAAGTAAAGTGCCCACTTCAGTTCAAATTTAAAATTTGAATATAAAATAAATAATATGATGACAGCTAAAAGGTTAAGAATGAACGAATAAAGGTGAATCCACCGGGCTTTCCCAATACCTAGTGCGAGATTTATCCATACTAGACGGTAAAAAAGGAGAGGGCTAAGTATGAGAACAAGGTATAAGTATAAAGGAGAAATGCCTGAAAAAAGTGGTAACCATAAAGGCCTTAGAAGAAAACCTACAAGTGCAACAAAGCCTCCCATTAGAAGTGAAAGGAATATGCCTGTGCCATGTATTTCAGACATTTTGACTTTTTTAATGGTGTATACAGCAAGAAGGCCAGACCCAAGTCCCAAAAATCCAATATCCTGAACGAGGCTGCACCACAGAGTAAAAAGATCGAATTGCCCCTTTGCTGTAACTCCACCCCAACGAGCTACAAGTGCGCTCAAAGCCAGGGCTAATAGAATTGATAAACTTTGGAATAAAAAGATATAAGAAGAGCCTTTTAATCCGCGGATTATGGAGTAAAGAACTTTCATGAGCCTTTGAACTCTAAGAGTCTCAAAATAGAGATCTGTATTTTGAGACTCTTGTTATTCTTCATAAAATTTGAGATTCCCAAACTTTAATTTCTGTCGTTGATTTAGGCAAAGCAGTGCCTTCTCATATAAATCGTCTGTATCACGAGTTTTAAATAAAATAGTGCCTTTGGATCGAACACAAGTATTACTTGCTAAAGTTGGGCATCCAAAGTGAATGGCTTCAGCCACACTGATTCCGTATCCATCTTGGGCAGTAGGGCGAATCATAAGATCTACACGTTTAAAGAGGGGCCATATTTGTTTTTGATTAGTGAGAAAGTAAGAATTTTCAGTGAGGTTAAGCTCATGAATATGTCGTAGAATTCGTTTTAATTCATCTTTGTCAGAATCATCTGCTAAAGCAAAAATCATTCCCACTTTCGGATATAATTCTTTTAATCTATAAAGTAGATCAATAGATTGATCGAAGCCATAAAGATCGACTCCATTATAAAATATAATTTTATAAGCATTCATGATCACAACAGGTTGATGGTTTTCTAAGAATTGCATTAAGCTTTCTGGGTAAGAAGATAAAATTTGATTTTCTTCATTAAGTGGAGGTGGGATAAACGGTGTTCTTACACGAATTTTTTGAGGTAAGCGGATACCATGAGTTGAGTAGTACTTTTCAATGTGGGGTCCGACCAGTACAAGTTCATCAACTCTTTTGAGTAAAAAACTAAGATAAAAACGTTTTAGTCGGCCATATGACTCTAGATTTCGTTCGGAATGATCTTGGAGTCTTAAATAGTATGGAAAAACTCGGAGCTTAAGTAAGGAGAGCGCCATAATATTTATTGAATTGAGATGTAGGATAAAAGGCTTCCGATAAAATACAACACTCAGAAATAAGCTCAAAAGAACCTGGGGAGTGAGTCGCCGAGTATCTATAGGTTGAAGCAGAAATCTTTTGGCCAATCGATGTGAATATCGTTTTACAAAAATACTCACGCCTCCATAAGGAGGCGGGAGAGGGCCGACTTGATAATATCGAATATTGCGAAATTGACCGATATTAAAAGCTCCAGGGGCTTTATTGACCTTTTTGTAAAAAGGCTTGATTCCTTTTATAATTTGAGAAACGTGTATATCCCAAGTGTACTGTCTCCGAGCCTTCGCTCGGGCATTAGTGCCAAGTCGTTCAAAAATTGGAAGGTTTTTTGCCACAGCTAATATAGCAGCTGAAAGCTCTTCGGCATTTCCTTGAGAACATAAGATTCCAACTTCATCTTTAATTTGAATGGCATCTTCTAGATCTTTAAAAGAAATACTGGGAGAGATGACTTCTGAAATTTGTTCTAAATCAGAAGCAATAATAGGTTTGCGAACCCCCATATATTCAAAAAGTTTAGTAAAAAAAAAAAAAAAACGACTGCCATCATCATTG
>JAGRAB010000406.1 GCA_020435085.1 Bdellovibrionales bacterium
TCGGAAGCGACATCAATATATCCACACACCTCATAATCAACGAGTCAACCCACCCGCCCCAATAACCTGCTGTTAGCCCAAGAAGAACCCCAAAGACAATTGACATAACGACAACCATAAACCCAACGCCCAAAGAGACGCGAGCTCCATAAACAAGTCGACTAAGTAAATCTCTTCCTAAATCATCAGTTCCTAATAAAAACTGAGACTGTCCTCCTTTTGTAAAAAAGGGAGGAACAATTTGTCCCGCCTCTGAAACTGCAGAGGGAGAGTATGGGGCTACAAGTGGAGCAAAAACCGCTATTAATAAAAAGGCACACAAAATGATAAGAGATGCAATGGCACCCTTATTTTTACAAAAAGATTTTCGAATTTGAGTCCAACGACCACCAAAGATCTCCTCCCCATTCATGATAAATTCCTCATGTGAGGGTTGATCCACATGTAAACTAAATCCACTAAGAGATTGACTAGAATTATAATTGCGGAAATCAGCCATACGCCCCCTTGAATCACTGGATAATCACGTGATGTAACACTTGCAACAAGCCAACGACCAATGCCTGGCCAAGAAAAAATAGTTTCTGTAAGTATCGCACCAGTCAGTAAAGTTCCCACCATGACCCCAATGACAGTCACAATCGGTATTAAAGCATTTCTTAACGCATGAACAGCAATCACTTGATAAGCTGTTAAACCTTTGGCTTTTGCTGTTCGAATATAATCTTCCCTTAAAACTTCTAGTAAACTTGAACGTGTCATTCGTGCAATGGCTGCAAGAGGAATCGTCCCTAAAGCAATCGAGGGAAGGATCAAGTGCTTTAAAGCACTCCAAAATGCCGGCCAACTGTCTTCGCTCAAAAGCGAGTCGATAAGCATAAATCCTGTTACAGGTGGAATATCATAAAAAACACTGATACGCCCAGAAACAGGAGTAAACCCTAGCTGAACAGAAAAAATTAAAATAAGTATAAGACCCCACCAAAAAATGGGCATAGAATAACCCACTAAAGCCCCACCCATAAATAAATAATCAAAAGAGGAATTCCGCTTAACAGCGGCAATAATCCCCAAAGGAATCCCAATCAGGATCGCAAAAAATAATCCAACAAAAGACAATTCAATCGTTGCCGGAAAACGAGCGAGAAACTCATCTACGACTGGTTTTTTTGAAATAATTGAAGTTCCTAAATCAAATGTAAGAGCATTTTTTAAAAATGAAAAATATTGAATCACAAGTGGTTGATCTAACCCTAAATTGGCGCGCATCTCTGCCATCACTTCAGGAGAGGCTCCCCTTTCTCCAATCATGAGTTCCACAGGGTCTCCCGGGACAAGGCGGATCAATACAAAGGCCACCAACGAGACCCCAAGGAATGTTGGAAGTGAAGTGAGAAGCCTTCGTAAGATCAACCGAAACATTTTTAAGAACCTACTTCAATTCAATTTTTGTGAAGTCTTCTGTTCCAAAAGGGCTGATTTTATATCCTTTTACTTGTGGTGACATCGCTTTAAAAACTGTTGCATGTGCAAGAGTCACCCACGGAGCCTCTTTCTTAAAAATTTCCTGAGCCTTTTCGTAAAGCTCCGTTCGCTTTGCAATATCTGTAGTTGATTTTGCTTTTTCAACTAAATTTTCAAAGTTCTTGTCACACCAACGAGCCACATTACTTCCAGCCTCAACACCGGCACACCCCAATAGTACATTCAAAAAATTATCAGGATCTCCGTTATCTCCTGTCCATCCTAATTGAATCATTTGATGTTCCACTTTACGAGCCTTTGCCAGATAAGTGGGCCAATCATAAGTCACTAACTTTACTTGAATGCCCACTTTCTTAAGATCTTCTTGAATCAGCTCACCCATTTTTTTTCCATTAGGATTATATGGACGCGATACTGGCAACGTCCAAAGTTCAATACTTAGGCCTTTTTCAAACCCTGCTTTTTTTAATAACCCTTTGGCTTTTTCAATATTGTAATCATAGTCTTCTACATTTTTGTTATAGGACCACATTGTTGGTGGGATGGGATTTTTAGCAACACTCGCATTTCCCAAATAAATTGCCTTTATATAAGCACTGCGATTCAAGGCATGAGCAACAGCTTGACGCACATCTCGATTATTAAATGGCGGTTTTTGCACATTCATAGCAAGATAACCAATGTTTAGCCCAGGTCGTTCAAGCACCTGGATATTTTTGCTTTTTTTCATATTTGCAATATCTGTTGGAGAGGGTTCCGCAGCAAAATGACACTCTCCCGTTTTGAGTTTTTGATAACGAACACTAGGATCTGGTGTAATACTAAATACCACGCTATCTACTTTTGGAGCTCCTCCAAAATAATTTTTATTTGCCGTATAGCGAATCATATTGTCTTTTTGGTATCGCACTAACTGAAAAGCTCCTGTTCCAACAGGGTCTAGTGCCAATTGCTCGGGCTTTTTTTGTTTGAGTAATTGATCGGCATACTCTTTAGAGAGAATACTTGCAAAATCCATTGCAAGGTTTGCAAGAAATGGGGCTTCTGGGTGATTCAACACAAATTTCACTTTGTAATCGTCAAGCCTCACTATGTCTTTAATAATGGCATCCATTTCCATAGATTTAAAATACTCATACGTTCCACCGTTAACATTGTGATACGGATGGTCTTTAAATCTTTGGCGATTGAAAGAAAATAAAACATCATCGGCATTCAATGTACGAGTGGGTGTAAAATTTTTTGTTGTATGAAATGGAACTCCTTTTCGCAAAGTAAATGTAAATGTCAGCCCATCTTTACTCGTCTTCCACTCTGTTGCTAAACCTGGAACAATTTTTGTTCCTCTTCGTTCAAACTCGACAAGACGGTCATAAAGCATTCGAGAGCTTGCGTTAAATGTGGGACCATCAGTTCCA
>JAGRAB010000407.1 GCA_020435085.1 Bdellovibrionales bacterium
TGCCTTTAAATCCTCCGATTGTAAATGAGTATACAAAAACGACATTATTAAAATTTGATCGAAGTTTGAATTCTCGAGAACCAGCTACTGTACAAAAATCTATTTTAAATCCACCAGTTCTTCAATGGGATTCTGTTGACGGAGCTCAAGGCTACGATGTGGAAATTGCAACAGATAAAGAGTTTACCAACCCAGTTCTTCGCCAAAGAGTAGAGGAAAACCAATTGATCTGGACCGATCCACATGTTGGTCAATATTTTTGGCGAGTGAGGTCTCATCAAGGCGGAGAAAATATTAGCAATTATACTCCTGAGTTTACAATGAATGTTGGTTTGGAGAGCCCGAAACTAGAAGAATCGATTAAAAAATCTTTTGAGGCAAAAAGCCCTGAGGACTTTGTTACTCCAGGCCCTCCTATTGTGTTTAATTGGAAAGATTTACCCATGGCCGATAAATACAAAGTGGTGGTTGTTCGAGAGGGGGATGAGAGTCGAGTTTTTGATCAAATTGTCAATGACCCCTATGCAGAAGTCGTTTTCGAGAAAGCGGGTCGTTATTTAGCAATGGTGGCGGCATTGAATGAAAAAGGGCAACGGATTTCACCATATTCACAACCATCAAAAATTACATTTGAAAAAACATATAAGTTTGGAACTCCAAAAGTTTTGTATCCGGTGAATGGAACAACAGTTGTTACATTTGGTTCGGGTCGACCGGACTCAATGATTCTCGATTGGAATAGTGTTGAAGGAGCAAAGTCATATCGTTTGCAATTTTCTAAAGACCAAAAATTCTCAAAAGTCATTTTAGATAAGGCCATCGCAAAAGATCAATACTTCGTGAATGATGTAGTCCCAGAGGGGACGATTTATTGGCGGGTAAGAGCTGAATATGATTCTCTTTATTCGAGATGGACAACTCCACGTTATTTTGAAATTCAAAACATTAAAAACCAAGAACAATAAAAAGAAAGTAAAAGTTTTAGTATTTTAAGCTCCAATAGGGAGAAATGTCTCTCAGCCAGAAAGCTGAGAGAGTAAAAAATAAATCAAATTATTTTAGAATAAGCTATATGAAAAATTAAGGCTCATTAAATGTTGAACTTGGTTTTCATTTAATAGTTGAGGCTCACGTTTCAAAGAAAACTCGTAGTTAAATGCCATCCACTCATAGACTTTTGAAGTCAATTTGAAAACAGTTTCAATGTTTGTGAGATCAAAATCGTTGCGTTTGTCAGATGCTGGTAAATCAGCTCCAATAGGAGTTAAGAAATCAATAGTCAGTGAGTATTTTGTTTTTTCATCGATGAGACCTTCCAAAGAAAGTCCGCCCTCAATACCTTGTTGCTTGTAGCTATCTAACTCCTGCAACTCAATATTTGTAGTCGTGTCATTATCTTTAACAATATACTGACCAGCAGCATCAACTTGCAAAGCACCAAGACCTAGTCGTGTTGTCAGTTTTAATTTTTCCTTTTCAATCCATTTTGCAAAAAAGCCTACAGATTCTTTCACAGTCATTGGTTTTAACCCATCAGTGAGGCGAACACTTTTGCCAGTGACAGTTTCTTGAGTGACGTTTTCTCGAGTTTGCTTTTCATAAGTGACAACATCGCTGCGAACGTCTTCCCCTTTGAAGAGAGCCGACTTAGCATTCACACGAGCATAAGGACCAAGCCATGGATAAGCTTCAAGTCCGTAAAGGTAGGCAGATGTCAAACTCAACTCATCGCTACTTTTAATATACTGATCGATGGCAGGAGTTCTTGATGTGGCTCCCTTATATTTTAATTCATTTTGCCACTCTTTATTTTCTTTTTTATAGTTCATTGCCCCATCAATATTTGCACCAAATGTTTTTGAATCTCCATCTTTTTGGCCAATCACTTTGTCACTCGATCCAAAACTAATATTCGCACCCAAATTCAGTACTGGGCTCCAGCCATCTTCTTTGACAAGTGATTGAGGGCTTCTTGATCCAAAATTATAGGTTTCACTGCTGGTTTCATCCGCTTTTGCTTGAGTGGCTAAAATGAGCGGAGTTGCAATAAGTGTAATTATAAAACGTGATAACATCACTGATGACTCTCCTGTTAAAAAATTTTTTGATAAAATAAGATTTTTCATCAGAGATGCAACTAAAATGAAAACTAAGGACGTTGCGTTGAAATCTCAAATAAATTTTATTGAAATAATAATAAACTCAGTGTCACCGGCTGGCCTTTTTACAATGACCTCATCGTCTGTAGATTTTCCGAGCAAAGCTTTTGCCATTGGTGACTTCCATGAAATTTTATTTGTCTTTGGATCAAACTCGTCTTCGCCAACTATTTGGTAATTTTTTATATTTCCATCTT
>JAGRAB010000408.1 GCA_020435085.1 Bdellovibrionales bacterium
AATGCCAGCGTTGCTCCTATTGTACTGGCAAAAGAGACAATGAAAACACCTTTCCAAAGTCCAAAAATAGCTCCTGCAGCAAGGGTTAAAACCGTGGCTCCCGGCAGAGAAAGTGCTGTAGATAAAACATAGACAAGAGCAAAGGTTCCAACGACTTGAAGGGGGTGTCCTAAATAGTAGGCATTAAGGTCGGCTTGGTGAGCTTTTAAGCTCTCCAGAGATAAGTATTGGTCGAGTTGAAACCACTTATAGCTAAAGACAATAAAAGCAGCTAACGCAACTAGTCCTAATCGAGTGATCCATTTTTTATTCATAGGTTATTCCCAAATTTTAAGTGTGTTCTTGATATTTTTAACTTTTAATTTTGTGCTGTAAACAATTAAAAATATAGGTAAATTTAACTAAATCTCGAGTTAAGGCATATGCCCAATATCTTTTGAGCCTATTTTTCGCGATGTTATAGGGAAACTTCATAGAAAGAGGTGCGAGATGAAACTCATTTATGCATATGATTTACCTACCAGAATTTTTCATTGGTCCTTTGCTATCCTTTTTGCCTCAGCATTTTTCATTGCCAAAGTAATCGATGATGACTCACTGCTTTTTTCCTACCATATGCTATCGGGACTCATGATGGTGGTTTTGGTTTTATTAAGAATTTTTTGGGGATTTGTAGGGTCAAAAACGGCTCGATGGAATTCGTGGAAGTTATCTCCCAAAGAATTGACTTCTTATTTTAAAGAGATTTTGACGGCAAAAACAGCGCGGTATCTTGGGCATAATCCAGCGTCAAGTTATGCAGCCATTTTGATGTTTTTATTCACATTTGGGCTTGGGCTTTCTGGCACAATGATGAGTTTGGATATCAATAAGCATTTTTTTGAAGAAATGCATGAGTTAATGGGAAATGGATTTATCGTGACGGTCATTGCACACATTGTGGGAGTGTTATTTCATCAATTCAAGCATCGTGATGGGATGATTTTGAGCATGATCACAGGTAAAAAACAAGACATTGAGGGGCAGGTTGGCATTACCTCTCAACACAAGGGTGTTGGTGTTTTTCTTATTGGGTTGTTGGTGGTGATGGGGCTTTATTTTAATCATCAATTTGATCAAGCGTCGAGATCTCTTAACTTACTTGGTGTTCAGCTTCAGCTTGGAGAAAATGAACATGAGCATCATCACTCTGGTGAAAATAAAGGTCATTCGATAAACTTTGGAAATGAACATGAAGATGACGATGATTGAGGTTAAAAGTGAGTTTTAGAGAGCGTGCCATTATTTCATTACTTCTAATTTCAATTAGTGGGATGACCCTTTTTGATTTAGGAACGGACCTTAAACAAGGGGGAGATTGGTGGCATGTTACTGTTGAGGGCTTTGTTGCACTTGTGGCTTTGGTGGGAGTTTACTTTCTTCTTAGGGGCACTTTTCGTCTCAAGCAGTCACTTCTTCAAGAGAAAGCTGTTTCCACCCAATTTCGTGATGAGTCTCAACGATGGAGAGAGGAATCTCAAAAATATATAGAGGGCCTCAGCCAAGCGATTGACCAACAGCTCAATAAGTGGGGACTTTCGCCGTCAGAAAAAGAAGTCGCCTTTTTATTAATTAAGGGATTTAGTCTTAAAGAAATTGCTGAAATTAGAAAGACAGCTGAAAAAACAACTCGCGCACAGGCGACAGCAATATACGCAAAAGCAGGTCTTTCAGGAAGATCTCAATTGGCTGCTTTTTTTCTAGAAGATCTTCTAATGCCACACGCTAAAGAATAAAAAATCTTTTCTAATGGAAAAAAGTTGACGAAGAGAAGGAGTCAAGGCGCGGTAAATTATTGAGAAATTGGACCTCATAAATGGATTGTGCTAGCATGACACTTTGTTTTTAG
>JAGRAB010000409.1 GCA_020435085.1 Bdellovibrionales bacterium
TCTGGGTGGATCTCATTTCGAAGTACGACCTATCCAGATCGTACAATTTCAACACAAACAGTAATTTCTCGTAACCGAAATAAATCCAGTACCTTGACTCAAAATGAGTCAGAAACTCAAAGTCTTTCTCGGGTTGGTGGAGAAATTGATAAGATGATTAAGTCTTACCACCTCAAGGGTTCTTTGGATGTACTTTCACAATCCTCTAAAAGTGGTTTTCAAGATTACTCATATATTGAATTAATGATTTCTCTTCAAAGAGATTTTTAAAAATTTAAAAGCGGAGGATAAACGTGAAATACATAAATCAAGTTCTGGTAGCAGCATTATTAATAACAGCTCCGGTCCAATTTATTTTTGCTGAAGGCATGGAGGATGAAGCCGTTGAGTCTTCCGAAATTTCAAAGTCAAAGTGGCATGATGAAATACAATCAAAATATGAACTTAATGACGACGAGATGAAAAAATTGGAAGACTCTGGCTTGAATCATGCCCAACAAACTAAGGCGGCTCAACTTGCAAGCTCATCAGGAAAAAGCGTCGAAGAAGTATTAAAAATGCGTACTGAAGATAAAATGGGTTGGGGCCAAATAGCTAAAAAGCTAGGAGTGCATCCGGGAGCACTTGGTAAGGCCAATAAAGGTCTTAAAAAATCAGCCGAACGACGAGCGGAAAGAGCAGAAAAAAGAACTGCCAAGTTAGAGAAAAAAGTTGAGAGGCGGGCTTCAAAGGCTGAGAAAAAGGGCCACGGGCGTAAAAAATAAATTCCCAATTACTCTTTGGTTGAGTATGATGGATTTGGCATTAGGTTAACTCTAATGCCTTTTTTATTTGCTTCTTAAGATCAGGAAGAGTTTTTTTCTCAAACCATTTATTTTTTTTCAGCCATATATTATTTCTTGGTGAAGGGTGGGGAAGAACAAAATAATCAGGAAGGTAACTCTTCCAGTTTTTGACCCTTTCAGTTAAGTTTTCTTGTGGATCATCTAAAAAATAATTTTGGGAATACTGACCAATAAGTAATACAAGTCTTCTTTCGGTTAAATTTTTAAAGATTTTTTCCATCCATAGTTCTGCACATTCCGGTCGTGGTGGTAAATCTCCACTCTTTCCTTTACCGGGATAACAAAAGGCCATGGGCACAATTCCAAATAAATCAGTGTCATAAAATTCATCTTTTGAAACGCTCATCCAATCTCGAAGCCGGTCCCCACTTGCATCATTCCAGGGAACTCCTGTTTGGTGAACTTTGATTCCGGGAGCCTGACCGATAATAATAATTTTCGAATGTGGTGAAAAATTCAAAACAGGCTTAGGGGGATAGGGCAAAAATTTTTTGCAAGCTGTGCAAGATCGAATTTTTTTCAATAATGGAGAATTAACTTTCATAGAGTTAGTCTATTTTTTGTTGAGTGATCTGTCAGCGGAATTTATATGGGGTGTCTTGTTGTTTATGCTGTATAAGCATATGACACATTTGAGGTTCATATCTGGAGGTCATAATGAGGCATCGCATTCAACTCCCGATGAAGGAATATCGTCACGTATCACAGAGTGAAGCATTCTTTTATCTATATCATCCAAATGGAGAAAAAGAACAAATTGCTTTTCATGAATACGATCGTATTTATCAATCTCCTGGTCTGTATGAACAAATCTTTTATGATCGTTTGAGATGTAAATCCCCCAGCGTTGTAACAGAATTACTGTATAAAGCTCACCAGTCTGTTGGAGAAAGCTTTACTGAAATGAGAGTTCTAGATTTAGGTGCTGGCAATGGTTTAATGGGAGAAGCTCTTAAAAAATATGGTGTTGCGAGAATTGTTGGCGTTGACATAGCACCAATTGCAAAAGAAGCCGCCTTTCGAGATCGACCAGGTATATATGACGATTATCATATTAAAGATTTTACGAATTTAAATAAAGAAGCCATCAATGAATTTCAAGAGTGGTCCTTTGATTGTTTGACAACGGTAGCAGCATTAGGATTTGGAGATATTCCTGTAAAGGCCTTCCATCAGGCCATGAATCTCATAGATGAAAATGGTTGGATTGCATTTAATATTAAAGAAGCTTTTTTGAGTCCATCTGACCAATCGGGTTTTTCTAAATATATTCGAAATTTAATTTTATCTGAGTACTGGGAGGTTCACTTTATTGAACGTTATAAGCATCGGTTATCAATGGAAGGGGTGCCCTTATTTTACTATGCGATTGTTGCAAGAAAAAAATCGAGTATTCCTGACGAACTGACTCAGGTAGAATAATAAAAGTGTAATAAGAATGAATATTTGAAAGGAAGAATGCCTATGGAGAATCATAAAGTGAATTCAGTGGGGTGGTTTGAGATTTATGTAGAAGATATGAATCGTGCAAGAACATTTTACGAATCAGTCTTTAATAAAAAGCTAGAAAAGTTAAATGCACCAGATTCGGTGGACTCTATTGAACTTTGGAGTTTTCCAGATGTATGTTTAGGTTGCACTCCTTAAAGTAAAGACGTAGATAAAAATTGTTCAAGAAGGAATTCCTGAGGCAATACCCTTAGAGATGTGTTATCTTGGATGGCAGCAATCACTTGTGATGCTAGCAAACCTTGTGGAGCCAAATATTCCAGATTAAAGATGGTTCGATAGGAGATCTCTTTATTTTAGAAGTTTTAGTTATCGGACTCATTTTATGTGCGGATTCATTTTCTGCGGCTTTAGCTATGGGGGCGAGGCCTCATAAGTGGAGTGATACATTAAAGTTTGCATTTTCATCTGGTGGGGCTG
>JAGRAB010000410.1 GCA_020435085.1 Bdellovibrionales bacterium
ATGAGCTCCGACCTAGATTTTATTCGGAAGAAACTTTTGTAAAATGGATTGTACCACCTGCCGGAAAAAGGGATGAAGCTAAACTAGAGAACCCACAGGGGTGGTTTGATCGTTTGCAAAAAGATCCAGATGTGGTTTCTTATGCCCCGAGGTTGAGTATCAATGCGATTATTAATCAAGGCAGATATCGTAGTAATGTCATGATTACTGGAATAATTCCAGCCAAACAAACACGAGTGACTTCTGTAGAAGATTACATGCGTGAGGGAAGCTTATTAGATTTATCTGGTGGCGGAAATAAAATAGTACTTGGCAGTGGTATCGTTAAAGACTTAGGTGTCAGTGTTGGGGAGACGGTGAATGTCTCTATTGGTTTAGGTGAGGCGAGACCTTTTAAGTTAGTTGGCATTGTCCATTTGGGTAATGAACAAATTGATGACTCGATAGCCTTTGCAAACATAAGAGATGTGCAAAGTTTGAATCGTACACCAGGGCGTGTTTCAGAAATCTCAGTAGCACTAACAGACATTTCACTCTCTAAAGAAAAAGCCAGTTTATGGTCTGTTTATACACGGGATAAAGTACAAGGCTGGGAAGAGGCCAATGCACAGTTTATGCAAATGATTAGTATTCAAGATATTATGAGAGCTATAATGACAGGGGCAATACTACTTGTTGCAGGCTTTGGAATTTATAATGTGTTATCCATCATGATTGCACAAAAACAAAAAGAGATCGCTATTTTAAGATCTATTGGTTATGGGCCAAATAAAATTTTAGAGCTATTTTTAATACAAGGGCTCTTGCTCGGAGCTGGTGGTGGTTTTTTAGGGCTTATATTTGGATTGACAATTAACTCTCTTCTGGGAAGTTATAAGTTAGCTTTTGAAGTAGGTAAGAGTAATCACCTTCCGATCAGCTACGACGCAAGTATTTTTATCACAGCATTTTTAGCTGCTCAAATTGCTGCAGCCATTGCAAGTTTTTTACCGGCTCGAGCCGCAGCAAAGTTGACCCCTTTAGAAATCATTCGTTCCGACGGTTGAGGGGAAAGTATGTCGATTGTTGGAAAAAATATTATTAAAGAATTTGGCGATCCACCAACTCGGGTTTTACATGGTATAGATATAAATATTGAACACGGAGAGTTTATTTCAATTTCTGGGCGTTCAGGCTCAGGAAAATCAACACTGCTTTATATTTTAAGCACATTAGATAATCCAACCCTTGGTCGAATGACGATCGATGGAAAATCTCCAGCAGAAATGTCAGATAAAGAATTGCATCACTTTCGAAACACGAGTGTTGGTTTTATTTTTCAGTTTCATTACCTACTTCCAGAACTAACAGCGTTGGAAAATGTATTATTGGGCCCACGCAATTTAGGTCGCGACAAAGAGCTGCGCGAAAAAGCATTACGGCTAATGGACTCATTGGAAATAGGAGATCAAGCAAATAAGCTTCCCTCTCAGATGAGTGGTGGTCAACAACAACGAGTGGCTATTGCCAGATCAATGATTTTGGATCCGAGATATATTTTTGCTGATGAACCAACGGGAAGTTTAGACAGCGTAACGGGAGAACGGGTCATGCAAACACTTAAGAAAATTAATAAGGAAATGGGTACGACAATTATTCTTGTCACTCATGAACCTGATTATGCAGCCATGGCAGAGCGAGAAATATTTCTTGTGGATGGCCGAGTGGTTTAAAATTTCTAAATTCAACCTAGACAAAAGCCTTTGTCAGTAGCCTAAGCATTATTTGACACCTCTTAAGAGCATGATAGAATAAGATCAGAGCTCTGATCTTATTTGATATTTTTTTAAAAACCAAGTAATTTTAGGTGGTTATATTTGAAGCTAATTTCGAGAGATGCGATAAAACGAAGACTTTCAGCTTTAAACAGCCATTGGAATCATAAGAAAATTGATAACTTCTAGAGGCTGTCGCCAAAGTCCGTCATTGCTAGCAAAAATTGAAATAATTTTTTAATCTTCAAGGATGTTAGAAAAGAAGATCCCCAACTAAAGATATATGATGATTTACTGGAGCGATTGGTAGAAGGTGTCGCAAAGTTATCAGGTGGTACTGAAGTTGAATTCAGCCCGGCATCACTGTACTGTCTTACGGTTCTATTAATATAATGAATACAGCCAAGAGAAGGGCATCGGGTTAATTTTAGTCGAACAATTTAGTGGAATGGGCGGCCGCACCATTTTCTCAAAGAGGAAAAAATATCTGTGATGGTCTTTTAGAACAGAGTTTTTAATATTTTTTTACGACTCGAAACCAATCCAAATTTAAGCAAGCGACTGTTGCAGAATTTGATTTCGAAGCGGTCTTTGTTGCCCTTTCGATAAATTGAACGGCCTGGCTTCTAATGTCATCAGCGGCTTCTTCGGATAATGCCATAGGGCCAGTATAAAACAGCTCCTTTTCGCTTGAAACATTTTCCATGCATTGAAGGCTTTTGAGCCTCCAGTTTGAGTGATGTTTATATACAAATGGAGAATCATGGCCAACATGGGTGACTTGGGGACCAACGTTTAAGACGTTGTTTTTTTCAACAACAAGACCGGCATTTTTTAAAAATGTGAGAATATTTGCGACGGTTTCTCTTTGGAGGCCCAGTAGGGAAGAGATGTCATCAATACTATTGATGGCATCTATGTCTGTAGACAAACGAATCGCACTATAAAACCACTGAGAATAAAACTCAGCTTTATCTTCATTGGAAAATTGAGAGTGTTTTATGCGGCTCTTTAAATTTAATGCAGTTTTCTTTTTTTCTTTCAATTGCCGAGAAAGTGTTTTGGTAAGGTCGTGGCTTCCTGAGCGACCAATTTGAACGAGAAGTAAGAAAAAATCTTTCTCTAGGTCATCTAAACCAATATATCGACTCACTTCGCAAGCTTGTTCTAAACTCAGTTGGCGATCCCCTTTAAAAATTTGGCTGATAACAACGGAGTTGATACCTATAAAATCAGCGATTTTTTTAAATTGACCATATCCACTTTTGGGTTGAGTCATTACCCAGTCATTGACATATAGCTTATAGTCTTCGTAATCATAGATCTTCATCGGGGGACAACTCCTTATGATAGCAATTTTGCTATTTAAAGTGATAACAATTAATTTATTATATGTGGAACATTTTAAAAGCAAGGTCGAAGATAAGAGCATGATTTAACAGTGGGGGATTATCATGCAAAAAAAAGTTCAATGGATTATTTGCTTGTTTGTATTTTGTTTTTGTTTTCAATCATTGGCGACACTAGGAGCCGTTGATGGTGGTGGCGGGAAAAGCGTTGTCTGCCGAAATGAAAACGGAGAGATCACTTCAGCAGAAGTTTTAGACCTATATGAAGGTCGAGTTCAATATGGGTACTCGACTTATCCAGACAAGCAACCAGCATTAGTTCAGGCAAGAGAGGTTATTCGCAGAATTGTTAAGGGTCGTGGAGAGCGGTATGTTGAATATGTTGACTCGTATGTGTTGAACATCGATTCCAATATGGTTTTGCTTCCAGACGGTACAGGTTTAAAAGAGATCAATGACTCTTATCATGTCATTGTTCCAAAATATTGCAAAGTTGAACAATTAGCTAACTTTACTCCTCAAAATCAAGTCTTGGTTGATGGCGAAATTTGGAGATATCTAGATAATACGAACAAGGCGGCACTTTTAGCGCATGAAGCTTTATATAAGGTATTTAGAGATTTTGGGGCGACGAACTCTATTCGTGCAAGAAAGGCTGTCGCTATCGGATTTGCACGAGGAGAATCAGAAGACATCTCCGAAGGAATTCCGCAAAACTCTTATGAGTGCCATACGGAGCCAAATGAAAATGGAAGTCCTTTT
>JAGRAB010000411.1 GCA_020435085.1 Bdellovibrionales bacterium
GATGAGCGATTACAAACAATTAAGAATGTGCAGGCTGCTGGGATTTCGGTTTGTACTGGCGGAATTCTTGGAATGGGAGAAACTGAAAACGATAGAATAGAATTTATTTATCAGCTGACATCATTCGACCCACGTCCAGAAAGTATCACGATAAACTCCCTCGTACCATTTGATGGAACGCCGCTGGAAAAGAAAAGGCCCATTGATCCATTTGATGTTATTAGAGTTATCGCCACTTTAAGAATCGTAAGCCCACAGTCAATGATTCGATTGAGCGCGGGACGCTTAAAAATGACTGCAGAAGCTCAGTTTCTATGTTTTTACTCTGGAGCTAATTCGATTTTTTTTGGTGACAAATTGCTAACCGCTGCAAACCCATCACTAACTCAAGACAAAGATCTGTTAGAAAAAATCGGTTATCGCCTTAAGGATCCCTCAAATGTTGAGCATTGAGAACGATCTCATTTCTCTCAGGAAGAAAAACTTATATCGATCACTTCAGCCTGTCGAAGGAATCGATTTTGCCTCCAACGATTATCTTGGATTTGCCAGGAGCCCAATCCTACGTCAGCGTCTAATTAGCTTCCTCAAGGAAGAGGAAAAGATTGGTTCAACTGGCTCAAGATTAATTTCTGGAAATGATGAATTTATAGAGGACACTGAAAGATATATCGCTGACGTATTCTCTTCGGAGTCTGCACTTATATTTGGTTCTGGTTATCTTGCAAATTTAGGGATTATAACCTCGCTAGGTCAGGAAGGGAATGTGGTTTTTTCAGATGAAAGAAATCACGCAAGTATCATTGATGGAATTCGTCTAAGTAGATCTAAACTTCAAATATTTAACCACAATGATCTGTCCTCACTTTATTCTTTAATTAATAAAAGCCCCTCCAAAAGAAAAATCATTGTCACAGAGTCAATTTTTAGCATGGACGGTGATTGTGCGCCTTTGAAAGAGCTAGTTGATATCGCCAAAAAATTTGATGCCTATCTTGTTGTAGATGAGGCACACGCAACAGGCACTACGGGCCCATCTAGTCTCGGTCTAATGTCAGAGTTTAAATATGAAAAGCTGATTGCTATCCACACTTGTGGGAAAGCTCTTGGTGGTTATGGCGCTTTTGTATGTTGCAGCCAGGAACTCAAGGAGTATTTTATAAATAAGGCGAGAACGTTTATGTTTACGACAGCCTTGCCCTCGGTTCTGATAGCTCATATTAGATTTGCGCTGGAGGAGCTACGTGGTGATCCCAGTCATTACCTCTCTCTTTTAAGGAACGTGAATTCATTTAAGAATCAATTTAATAAGTATGGCCTGCCCTTTTCAGGATCACACATAGTCCCATTTCTCGTAGGTGAAAATGAAAACGCCGTGGGTTTGGCTAAACAGTTAGAAAGTCAGGGATACTTTGTAAAAGCTATTAGATTTCCAAGCGTTCCAAATGGGACGGCAAGATTGCGAATCACCATAAAAGCCACTCATAATGAGGAGCAAATCCATGCGCTCTGCCTTGCTCTCAAGGAGTTTCCGAGATGCATGTGATGGTCACCGGAACTGATACGGGTGTTGGAAAGACTGTAGTATCGGCCCTGCTTTGCCTATTAACAAAGAGGAGATATTGGAAGCCTATACAAAGTGGCACAGAACCTTCAACAGATTCAGATTGGATATCTAATCTTCTCGGAAGAGATAGGGTTCTACCTGAGACCTATAGGCTCCGCAATCCAGTTTCTCCTCACTTATCTGCGAAAATTGATAATGTAGAAATCAAACTAGATTCTATACTTGATACCCTTTCCAACATTTCAGACTCGCTAATTATTGAAGGTGCAGGAGGCCTACTCGTTCCACTAAACAGAAAAGAATTTATAATTGATCTCATATCAAAAATTCCATGCCGATGTATTCTTGTTGCGCGATCAGGATTGGGAACAATCAACCATACATTGATGTCACTCGAAGCCCTGGCGGCTCGAAATATTCAACCTCTTGGAGTTGTTATGGTTGGAGAGAGGAACCCCGAAAATAAATGTGCCATTGAAAAATATGGAAATATACAAGTGCTCGGTGAAGTGCCTCTTCTTAGTAATTTTGAAAGACATACTTTACTCAGCCACTCACAAAATATTTTTAAACACGAGGATAGAACATGGATATCACTTCAACGCTAAATCAAATTATCTTAAACCCAAATCTACATGGTCTTTGGCTCAACACTCTTTCTTATCTTGAATATAGAGGGTTTAGAAAAATCGCGAGGTCTCAAAAGAGTGCAAGCATTGATGCAGAAATTTTATTTCACGCAGCAGAAGAAGTCCGTCATGCCCTGTTCTTCAAGAAGCTAGCGCTAAAGTTAGGTACTAATAAATTTAGAACATATCAGGATTCGGAGCTGCTCGGCGATTTTTCTGCTAAAAAATACTTCTACGACATTGATACGGGCGTTGCAAATCTATTAACTAAAGATAGTACCTTCGAATCTTATATCCTCATTAGCTGGCTCATCGAGGTTCGTGCGATGAGTGTCTATACCATTTACAACGAACTTCTTTTGGCCGCCGGTCAAACCATTTCTCTTGATTCAATTCTAAGAGAAGAAGGTAGACATCTAGAAAAATTGAAAGAACTTTCATCGGCCATTTTTCAAAAAACTAAATTACCTATTAAAGCCTTCGAGTCCATCGAAAAAAATGCTTTTCAAATTTTTTGGAAAGAAATATCTAGACACACACACGAGGCCATAGGTGAAAAATTAAATCTTGGGACGGAAATTAATTTGTGAAAATTTGGCGACCATACACCCAAATGGAGGATGCTCCTTTATGTCAAAAAGTGATAAAAACACAAGGGGCGCATCTTTATCTTGATAATGGGCAGAAGCTACTAGATGGCATTGCAAGTTGGTGGGTTATTACTCACGGACATTGTCATTCTGGAATTTCTTCTGCGATTTCAGACCAGGCACATATGGTTGATCAAGTTGTTTTCGCTAATTTTTCTCATGAAAAATCAAAGCAATTAGTTGAAAGTTTAAC
>JAGRAB010000412.1 GCA_020435085.1 Bdellovibrionales bacterium
AACAAGAAGCCGTCAAAGTACGGCGAGAGCGATCCGCAGATGCTGCCGCTCACGCCGGAGCCGTAACGACCGTTTGGTGCGCCCTAGCGAACGACTTTCGAACTGCCATTTTGGAGTATGCAGCGTAGCAAGTGACTGATTTTATTGAAGATGGATTTTAGAAATTAAAAAGCACGAAGGTTCCCACACAGGTTCCCCCGTACCTTTAAATTTCCCACGGTTCCCACATTTTTACTGCTCTTTTGAGGGAGGAATACTTGTACTCCAATAGTTCTCAGGTTGGCAGTCACCCTCAAAATAAGACTCACAACCATTGGCCGTATGAAGACGAATAAATGTCCAATTAATTTTAAATTTAGCATTCTTAAAATTGTCTGGCACCCGACCTGTGATGAGTTTTTCACCATCTTTCTGCCTAGGGCTTATGCCAACAAAACGTACTTTTGACACACTATCTGCCAATGCTAGATATTCATTCTGTAAATTTAAGCACCTTTTTACATCTATTACTCTTCGAAACATAAACTCATGAGTGGTATTGTCCTCTAGGAGGTAAAAGGTCATTAGTGATATTTTGTCGTCAGGATCTCCATCAGAACATCCAATCCATGTATTTTTTTTATCCGCTTCGATATCAATAAACATATCTGTTCGATTATGGACTTTCACAGAAGCACACCCGCCCAAAATAAAAAACAAAAGTAAAATACTTAAGCACCTCATTTCTTACTTAGCCTTTCATGGTATTTTTTTAGCTTTTCCATAATATCGTCGGCTTCTTTTACTCTTCCAAGTTGATTTAATATTCCCTTATATTCTGCAATGGCTTCTATCCAAGAGGCTTCTCGCTTTAATCTATGACCAGCTAAATATTTTTTATGAAAAAGCCAACGAATACCGGCAAAAAGATTGAGGTTCGGGTCGGTCACCTCTTTTTTTGATAAAGTAATCAGGAAGTCTTTAAGTTCCCCTTTTTGATCGGTTAAAATTTTACGAGTTTGTTCTGTTATCTGAATGAGACCTTTTGCAACACCGATTTTACTATCGGCACTGGCCTGAACTTCAAAACCAGATTCCGAGGCGATTAAAGCTTTGATTAGGTTTGGGTCAAGAGGCTCAGTAGGTTCGAATATTTCATTCCAAAACTGTGTCCATCCAGCAATCAAATCGTCGAAATCATTACCATGGGGGAATCGCATGGCATCGGCTTTAGGTTTGTTTTTCAATTCTTTAAAATGTTGGGATGAGATTTCATAAATTTCATCGGCAACAAATATCTCATGCCGACTTGGATTTTTTTCTGAAACGGGAACAGTGCGTGGATGTTCTTTAACCCAGTGCTCTCCTAACGGACATGGTCTCCATGGATGTTTTTTCTTTGTAGTCTTACTCATTTCCCTTCCTTGCTAAGTGAAGTAAGTTCGAGGACCCTTTTCAAAAAGTCCGTCACAAAATATTCGAACTCTTCAGTTTGCCTTTAGACTGGGAACATATCATATTTATGGTCAAACTAATTTCAGTCCAAACTTCTTAAAATGTCGAAAATCTTGATCAGCTACAATGAGAGAAACTCCATGGTCTATACAGTTTTGAGCAATGAGGGTGTCCATTGACCGAGCTTTTAGACCTTTTTTTAAAAGGCTTCTTCTCATTTTACTCGCGCGTTCCCAAAAGTCCGAGTGTATTTCCAACTTGGGAAGCATCGAGATTAGCTGGTGGGCTTCTCGCGTTAATCCAGGCCCACTCAGAACCTCAAACAATACATGCATAGGTAAAACTAATGCGCCATCCTTAAGGCAGGCTTCGAGTCTTCTGGCATGAGGACTAGCGATCCCTTTAGAGAAATCTACCCAAGCGCTTGTGTCAGCAGCAATCATTTGTCCCGGTCCCTTCTGGATTCATTCAGGTCGATCTTCAAATCAAACTTGCCTTTAAGGGCAAGAAGCTTCTTATAAGCATCTTTGGCAGCAACCAACTCCAACCCTTTGCGCAAAGTCGGAGTTATGCCTTCTCCACTTGCTTTTAAAGCAGAATTTAAAAGTTCTTTTGGCAACATAACAGTTACTTTTTTTTCAGCACTCATAGTTTTTCCCTTACAATTCGATACTTTCCATTAATACAGTGTTGATACCAGCATATATACCGTATTGTTAAGTGTCAATAGCATCTGAACGGACACTCTCGAATTGATTTAGGTTTTGTTGGGGAATCTATGGGGGTTCAAATTCGTCTACTAGGGGTATTTTTGCTTTTTAAGTGATTTCAACCAGTTAAAAAACTGGTGCGCGAGACTGGACTTGAACCAGCACGACCTTGCGGCCGCCAGCCCCTCAATCTAGCGTTTAGACCAATTTTGAAAAGAGATATTGAAAAAAAAAAAAAAAAGACA
>JAGRAB010000036.1 GCA_020435085.1 Bdellovibrionales bacterium
GACTTGAACCTCCACGATCTTGCGACCGCCAGCCCCTCAAGCTGGTGCGTCTACCAATTCCGCCACTGGCGCCTAAGAGGGCTTTAAAAGTTCAATAAACTACGGGTTGACGCGGTGTCTAGTCAAGCGACAAAGCTTATTGGGTGCTTTTGATGGCTTTTTTTATTTGCTCAGGACTTACTTTTTTTGGGTCTAACCCCAAAGCAACAATAGTTCCTTCTGGATTCCACCAAAGGCGCAGTTTTAAAATACCAGCAGCTGCTTTTTCAGAAGCCGCAGCATATTCTTTTTCAACTCCCAACGTTTGGGCAATACTCTCATTCATTTTGCCAGCTTCATTTTCCATGTTTCCCCAAGCTTCAGATAAAGTCTTATTCATACAACTTTCCAACTTGGGGTCAGAGATAAAATTTTTCCCCCGCTGTCCTTCGCCAAACGTTCCTTCCGAGTAACCTGCAAGTTTGCCGACGGCACGAGTACTGCGATCATAGGCTTTAATCAACAAATCTCCAGATAATAATCCTTTAGCAACATCAGTGGCGGCTTTTTTACTAATACATTCTTCAATATATCTTTTAGCACCATACCCAAGAAAACCGACACCAACAACTTTAAGGCCTCCAAGTGCTGCTCGATGAAGAACTGTTGCTTCCGCAGTAGGAAGAATCCACTCCAAATAATAGGCGTGAGATTTTTGATTGAGTAAATTAAGATGAGAGCGAAGTTTTTCTTCATAGCTAAAAGTCGTCGGGTGCTCGTCAATATTTACAATTATTTCTTTTGGAGAATATTGAACTGGTTGAATGCGAGAAATCACTTCATTTTTTTCTGAAAGTATTTCGAGGCCGTGATGATGCACTCGAATGGGGAACCTTTGAGGAGATCGATTCATTTCAGCTTCAAGACGTTGTAAATCATCTGAAGAGTAAAAGTCTTTAAGTTGAGAAACTAAAACTTTATTAGAGAGTTTTGAGTTCCAAGCTTTTTCAATAAAGTGAAGGAGAGGATCGTCATTGACTATAAAGGGCGATGTGGTCTTTGAAAAAGCCGGATTACTCAAAAAGACAAATATGAGTGTTAAAAAAAATCGATTCATAATTCCAATTTGAGAGCTGTTTGTTTTATAATCACTATAACTCTTGCTTGAATAAATTTCAGGATTTTCTTTCACATGATACATAAATAGCACGACGAGATGATGTCTCTGGAATATCTAATGAAGCATGTGAATCTTCGAATACGATCGTGTTAACACCAATTTCTGGGATTGAAATAACAATGTCTCCTGTGACACTTCCCATCTTTTTAGTGATTTCTACGAACGATTTTGAGGTCATTCCCATTCCTTCCAGCAATGTCCTAGATGTACAACCCAATTCAAGTTTATTGAGATCAACATAAACTTTTGTGCTTGATTGTTCATTTTTCCAAAACCAACAGTGAGGAGTTTTATCATCCTTAAGAGATCGAACCGTTCCACCATCACAGGTTGTGTTCGAACGTTTTCCTCCCCTTTGGTTTTTGACTAACTCGGCTCGAATTGATCCGCTATTTAAAATTAATAGGGTAAAAATACCAACTAAAAAAGTATTCACATTATCCTCCCATTTCTAAACCTGGCACTCATAAATTGTTCTTTTCATTTTAGACTAAACTTGAATTAATATATATATATAAAATAACACCTATACCTTCGTTCGTATTTCTTAATATGGTAGAACTTGAGTCAATTCTTATCTAGAACCCTCTATTTACCAGCCTTTGATCGAGGTCCGATATAAGGGGATTAAAATTCTTTTCTCATAACTAACCCAAGTTTTGGATAGCACCGTCCCAATATATAGAAGCCACATGGATGTGGCGGATAAAGAGAGCAAGGACGCTCTCGGGGGGAGACCCCTTTTCAGTTTGAGGTCAAGGATGAGCTCAATAGAAAAGGGGAATGAGAGAGAAGGTCAGGGAGGATCATGAGCAACATGGCACTACAAGATCTCAAAAAATTAATTACGGAGTTAGAAAAGCTATGTGGGGTGTTAAAGCGAACACCGCAAAGACAGCGGCGTCAGCAAATTCACAAAGAAGCTTTTTCTATCATTCATAAAATTGAACGGGGGGAAGGCTTATGAGTGATGCATTTATTTTATTTGGAGTCTTTGTGGGACTTTTCGGGTTGGGTGTCAGCTGGACACTTTTTAATACGGGCTTAAAAGTAGAAGTGGTTGAGTATAAAAAAATGAAACGGGATTAAATTCCCACACCGAATTTTTTTGAATCGGGTCAAAATTGGTTGGTTTTCGATTCAAGAGAATTCAACGCATGGAAGTGTGACCCCATTAAACGTTCCCCATGTGTTTGAGCCGGACTGAATAAGTCCGGCTTTTTTACCTTTTAAATAAGAATTTTAGAGCCCTTGAGTCAAAGGGTCGTAGCAATATTCTTTCGGTAAATCTCTGCGAGAGCCGTGAACTGTGCCTTCGCCCAAAATGATGGCTTTTTTTCGCCTTCGAACATCATCACGCCATTGAGGAAGACTGCTCATAACACGGATTTCTAAGAGTTGTAATAAAAGCTCTTGTTCGGAAGCCGAAGGGTGGCTGTTTTTATATGAATTAAACTGTGAGATATGAGAACTTTTTAAGCCCCCATTTTGAACGACAATATCAAATAAAAAGAGGTAGGCGCGATAAGTATTAAAATTTAAGGTTCTCAAATAACCAATAGTTTTTTGATGAAGCCTCTCTGCCGCAAGTACTTGTAGAGAAACATAAGTGGGGATATCACCAAGTGTTTTTAACTCAGACTTCCAACTACTTTTAAATACTTTCCCTTGAGAGTCTTGATACAAATTATTGATGGCCCATTGTATGGACCGTTGTGATTTTGCATCTTGAAGGTGAAAAAGACCATCCAGTGAAAGGTAAAATTTATCTTGATCTGGAGAGCCTCCAACAAACTCTCCTTCAGATGGCTGAGGGGCTCCTCCTAAATACAAAACGTTCATTACTTGGGTTGGCGTGATAATGTTTTCTAACCAGTCTTCCACCATTCCAACCAATGACTGCCAATGAGAGCTTCCAAAAATACTTTGACCTTGTTGCCAGTGAGACTGAGAGTACTGCACAAGGAGAGGTTGAAGTGAGTTTGTTCCAAGAGTTTGGTTCAAAAGCCCAAAGCTCATGCCTTGCCCATCGAAGTTATTTGTTAAATTCGACCATCCAGAACTTCCTTCAAAACTTCCAGAAATATTCAGTGCAAGTGCAAAAGCTTCGATCTCGTGGTCAGTGAGACTTTCTGGCCACACAATATCATCAAGTGAAAGATCAGAGCAGATATTAATTCCAGGTTTTACAGGGGGAGTAGGAGTTGGATCTTGAGGTATTTCAGGAACCGGTTGAGGTAGAGGAGGAGGTGATTCCTCTAAGGAGGATGCTGGTGTTTCCGTTTTTTGGTGACTCGTATATTGACCGCATCCCATTAAGAGAGTTGTAAAAATAAGAATCAATGCTCTCAAAGCCGTTCGAGTTTTAATCATAAGTGTCTATCGGTGTTGACAGAGTTGGCTTTAAAATCGGTTATTTTGTCGAACTCATTTTCGACAAAAGTCGCTGCAGAAGCTGGTTTTAAGCTTTCTTTAGTCGAGTTTCTAATTTTTTAGTAGGGGCTGTGGAAAAGAGGTTTTTTTATATTTTGTATGAAAATCGAATTTCCTAAATGTCTCAGTTTGAAACAAAAAATCAAATAAAAAACTTGTCGTTCTTTTTTTCAATGTCGAACTCTTACACAGGGGGTGGAGTATGAACTATTATGGGACGAGTTAAATTATTAAAAATACGAGATAAAAATTACTGTCAAAAATATTAATTGGAACGAATTTCGCACCGATACAAATCTGAGGGAGACGGGGGTTTTCAATGCCATTGGGCCGATTTAAAAAATTAAGAATCAGTTATTTATTCGCGTGCATTATTGCGTTACCACTTCTTTTTTTCTTTAATAACTGTACAGGATCATTTGAGGCGGCAGGGCCTTTAACAGCAAAAGACTTATCCTCTGAATTAGCTGATGATCCTCAGGCATTGACTCGATTTGCAAAAGCTCAAAACGTCATGCAAAAATCTTGTAACCAATGTCACCAAGCTGGTGGATCTGCGGGGCATAAATCCTTCACTTTAACAAGTCAGTCAGATTTTGTTACAGCGGGTTTGGTTGCACCAGGCAATATTGATGCTTCGCCTTTAATTACAAGATCTATTCACTATACAGGTTCAGCAACACTTTTAAGAAATATGCCTCAAGGAGGTTATGAAGTTGGTTATACTCAAGCCGATCATGACACTTTGGTCGATTGGGTTCTTAATATGGTGAAGCCACCAGCAAATACTGTTGTCGATCAATTTATTTGTACAGATGACACACAATCTTCTGTCACAAAAAGTTTAGTGTTGAGTAAGCTTCAATATATGAATGCCATGGAAGACCTCTTCGGTAATACGGTATTGCAAGGGGCTATGGCTGAGCTTTCAACTATTCCAAGCGAAGTCAATGATCCATTTACTAATGAGAGGTTAAGCCTCCCTCAAGATTCTGATATGGAGACTTATGCAAATATTGGATATACTATTGCAGGACTTGTTGTTAATAATAAAACACGTAGAGAATCTATCTTTGGTACATGTTCAACGCTTAACTCTCCAGCGACATCATGTATTGACAACTATCTTAATAACTTTGCAACAAAGATTTTTCGTCGCCCTTTAACTTCTGCTGAAAAAACATTTGCAAAAAATCTAGCAAATTCAGGTGGTATTTACTTAACAAATCTAGAGGCTATCCTCGCCTATCATCTTATGAGTCCTTATTTTTTAGCACGAGTAGAGATTGGAACAACATCACAATCTTCAGCAACACGGTTAAAATTAACACCTCATGAAGTGGCAACAAGAATTGCTTTTGAAGTGACAGATTCTATTCCTGATGCACAATTACTTTCTGCCGCAAATGCTGGGCAATTAAATACAGTTTCGGGAATTAAAACTCAAGAACTTCGATTATTGAACACAACTCGAGGGAAAAAGAAAGTGGTGGACTCACTGACTTGGTGGGCACAATCTGATAAGACGGCGGGGGTTCAAAGTTTACCAAGCACGTTTTTAAATGGAATTTCTATTACAAATTTAGATCAAGCCATGACAGATGAGGCTCGTCTTTTTGTTGAAGAAGTTATCTATAAAGATAATGGTAGTTTTAAAGATTTATTGACATCAAAAAAATCAATGGCAAAAGATCCACAGGTAGCATCTATCTATGGGCATGCTCCTGTTACAACGACTCCAGCTCAGATGTCGGGAAGACGACAGGGCTTACTCATGCGGGCTCCATTTATGACCTGGAGTAATACGCGTTCAAGTATCATTCACAGAGGTGTAGACTTTCAAAAAAGAATTTTGTGTAATGATATTCCGACACCAACGGTCGATGTGGTTGATGATAGGGATCTTAATGTCCTACCTCACAACGTTTTTTTGAATACAAGTAATAGAGATGCAATTACCTATCAAACTGCAGCTCCTGTATGTATGTCTTGTCATTCAATGATTAATCCTGTTGGGTTTGCTTTTGAAAACTTTGACTCTATTGGCCGTATGCGGACAACAGAGAAAATATTTGATACAGATGGAAGTTATGTAAGAGATATCTCTATTGATACAAATACTTCAATTCCGATCTCTCAAGATAATACACTTAATGTTTCAGATGCTGTTGATTTAGTTAACTTTGTAATCACATCTCAAGAAGGAACTGCGTGTTTAGCACGCAACATGTATCGCTATTATAATGAGAAAAAAGAAGCAGTAGAGGATAGCTGTGAGCTTAAGCGCGCTCAAAGTTTAATTTTAGATTCTTCGAAGCCATTAATAGAAGCAATTGCAGAAACTGTGGCCAATGAACATATCTTCGAAAAGGTGAAGTAATATGGGGAAAAGTAAAAAAACAAAAAAAATATCTAAGGAAGTTGTCGATAATCGACTTTTTTCCCGTCGACAGTTCTTAATTGGTGCAGGTCACACAATGCTCACTCTTCCTCCATTGCTTTCACTTATGCCAAGAGAAGTTCTTGCCCAAGTCACTGGGAGTAAAGTTACTCGTTATATAGGTATGGTAGGAATTCTTGGAATTGATCCTTATCAGTTCTTTCCTGTGGATCAAAACGGTTTAAGTTTTGTTTCTGGTCAAAAAGATATTGGATATAAATCATTGTCACAAATCTCAGGATCCATATCAAATATTATTGATTCAAGCTTTACCGATCTTTACCCTTACATGAATTTAATTCAAGGGTTATCAATGACGGGAGGGCTTTATCAGGGTCATAACTCATCTATTATGGCTGGAACCCACTCGCAGTTAAGGGGGCCCAATTTTGGAAGAACGATTGATGTTGTCTTAGAGAAGTCATCAGGTGTTTATAAATCAACGGATGTTGTTGCGAAAAAAGCAGTCCGCTTTCATGATCATGATCACACAAAAGGAATGTCATGGGATGCGGCCGGAGGTAGTCGAATAGTATCGCAATCTCTACAAGGAGATTGGTCCTTGTTTAATCTTTTATTGTCAAACTTAACAGGAGGAACTGTTGGTGGGGGTGGGTCCACAGGGCCTACACAGGGACAACTTAATAAAAAATTAGTTGTGGATCAAGTTTATACTGATTTAAAAGCTCTGGAGTCCAACTCTCGAATTTCATCTTATGACAAACAAATTTTGGATCGCTATATTACAGGCATTACGGATCTTCAAAAGAAAGTAGCTGTCAATAACCCAGTACCTCCTCCATCAGCGACATGTTCTAAACCAACAATGGCATTAGAACAAAATGCAGTAGGAAATCCTTATAAGTTCCCATGGGATGCACCTTGGGGTATTAATGATATCAATAAACTTTATGATAATTATATTGAAATTCTTAGAATTGCAGCCATGTGTGATTTATCAAGAGTGTTCCATTGGGCCAATAGCGTTTGGGTGAATTCCTATGGAAAAGGAGATTCAAGCGGACTGCATCATGATGCTGTTGGTGGAAGTGACGGAGCTGCTGCGGGACAAAAATTTGGAATTAAAAAATTAGCTGATTTAGCACGAGCTTTTAAGAGTACACCAGACCCGATCAATGGCGGAAACTTATTAGATAATTCTATTATTATTTATGCCAATGAATTGGGAGACTGGACGCAAGGTCATAATGTTTTTAATATGCCAACGCTGACTTTTGGTAAAGGTGGTGGACATATTAACTCTGGTTATTTTATAGATTGCCGGCAGCGACCGCTAAAGCTAGTAAAAAACAATTACCCTGGTCGTCCCTATAAACAGTTTTTACAAGCCGTAATGGCATCGATGGGTGTAACAAAGGCTGAATATAGTAAGTATGGAGATGGTAGTGGTTATGGTGAATTTATTCAGGGGGTAAATCAATTTGGATTTAATGATCCTAACTTTTTTGCCGCTTATGCCAGTGTACATAATGATCCTTTGCCATTCTTTTATACATAAGAGATTGGATAAAACGTCAACAAACCCTAATTATCTCTGTACCACAGTTCGATGTGTCAAGAGCGTAAACTTGATAACAGATTAGACGGTGTCTAAACGCTAACCGATCAAAGTAGCGGATCCCTTTTTGGTACAAGTTAAGTATCTGTAAATACATGTAGATTTTGTTTATGTACGGTCCAGACTTTGCAAGAATGTAGGTCGGGGATAATAAATATGAGAAATTTTTGGGGATCATTTTCAATTTTAGTTTTATCCAGCATAAATATTGGATGTACGAATGAGGGCTTTAAAGCTTTTGATGTAAAAAGCTTTTCAATACCTCTTGCTTCTGAAGAGCCTGATGATCAAAGCCTTTCAGCTCCACAAATATCGATCTCTTCTCATATCAATGACCAAATCATTTCTTCTAGCAGCATTTTACTTTCTGGAGCATGTGAAAACTCATTAAATGTCGATTTTTCAGGTGATGCCGTTGCCTCTCCGTATTTTATTGTGGGGTGGGTATGTGCCACATCATAAAATTGGTATTGAGATGAGTAGAGTTGAGGAAGCCACATCGTTGTAAGATCTTGTTCTGGAAGGCCTTTTCATTGATATATCCATAGCCCATTCGCTTGAGCACTTTGATTTTGTTGTTTATTCCCTCAGAGATGGCTGTAGTGAGTCCGGTCTTAATATACGCCTCGATATTTACTCGGTATTTTCTAACAAGTTTAGAGAACTTTCTAAATGCCTTTGAACCACTTTGCCTGACCAGTTGATACCATTTTATCAGCCGTTTTCTGAACTCCCTCAAACTCTTTTGATCCAACACTGTGTGGAAGTAGTCAGTTAAAATCATCGCATTACTGACTTGATCATTGAGGGCCTTAATCTTTCCAAGCATGTTGCTCTCCTCAATAGACTTAGTGTCTATTCGCTCTAGGTACATAAATCGATTTCCTCTTGAGAGCATCGTTTGCTGAAAAGAGTCTCGTCGTTTCTTGGCCTTGTAATATTCCTGTTTACGAACAACATCGAATGCCTCATTAAGCTTTTGAACTAAGTGGAACCGGTCAACGGCTATCTCTGCTTGTGGACACATCTTCATAATCGCCTTAAAGTAGCTTGGGTTCATATCAATAGAGATAAACTCAACTCCTTTTCTTTGTTCAGGAGTGAGTTCTTGAAGGCAGTTTCTAAGGCTCGATTCGTCCCTGCCTGGCTTGCATGCAATGACTTTCGATACACTCGAACAGACCAAACTTGTTAAAAACTTAATGTCTCTTCGAGGAGAAAAGGGACTTAAACGCTCATTGGATTTATATGTTTTTGTTCGATAGTGAACCTCATCGGCACTCAGTTTTCGAGTGTCAAGATCTTCCGGAAGTTTGTAGAGGTGCTCTTTTAAATATTCACAGCGCCATTGATCAAGCTGCCATAATGTCTTTGAGTTTGTTCTTGTGAGTCTTGCAACAGCCTCGCAAGTCATCTCTTCCATCAGCCTTGAACAATATTCCGCAAATCCACAAGCCATGGATGGGAACTTTGGATGGAGAAAAAAATTTTAGACGATTGAACCTTCAAGCAGTTGCTGCAATGGCCCCTTGGCTTTTTTACATGAACAGTGACATCTAAATAATTGCCAAATGGTGGCACTCGAGCTTGCTGCTTTTGCCAATCGTGAACTTCTGTGAAAGAACCTTCGCATTTCACACACATGGCCTTTTTTAATGGGAGCCTCACATAAATATTTGAGCTTAAATTCTCTTCATTAAGCTCTATGTTTTCCAACTCAAACTCATCTAATCCATAACAGCTCTTTATAAATGATGCGATTTCTTCGTTGCTAATCCCCATATTGCCCCCCATTTGATGAGGCAACAATCTACCAACTTGTTAAGCAGTTGGCGATATTGACGCCCCGCCAACCACAATTATTTACGGAGAGCCGATGCCGTTGGAAACTCGGTCATGTGTACAAATGATACATTTACAGCTCGAGTGTATATTAATGCTCCGAATGGGCAAAAAAATCTTATTGTGAGTCAAACAGATAAAAATGGAAATACGGGGCAGGTGATAATTAATGTGAATCGGCAAGTCAGCGGTCCATCTGTTATGATTTCCTCTCCTGTAGCTGATAGTTATCATAGTACTGGAATCACGTTAACAGGAACTTGCACGGATGGTATTGCTGTTGTTATTTCTGGAGATGGAGCTTCATTGCCTAAAAATATTAGTTGTCAAAATGGTCAGTTTTCAACTCCGGTTTTATTTACAAATCCAGATGGTCAAAAAATGTTCACTGCAACACAGACGGATGTGAATGGAACATCGAATGATTCACGTCAATTCAACTTTGATACGACACCACCATCAGTTTCTATTTCAAATACTCAACTTTACGTGAATTCTCGAAATGTCAATTTAATGGGAACATGTGAATCTGGTTTAAAGGTGCAGCTGGCAGGAACAGGACTGTCTCAAGTTTATATGGTGGATTGTAATAACGGAAATTTTTCTCAAAGTGTTCAACTTTCTAGTGGCAATGGACTGAAAGTGATTGCAGCAGCACAAACAGATTATGCAAGCCTTTCTACAACAGTAATATTAAACCTTCATTTGGATACAGTGGCCCCTGTTGTTGCATTTACATCACCAGCAAACGCCACAGCTGTGAAGCAAACTTTTCAAGTGAAAGGCTCATGTGAGAACGCACTTCCAGTGATTCTTACGGGTGACTTACTCACTCAAGTCACAACTGCATGTAGCGCAGGAGTTTTTTCTGTAGATGTTTCAGTAACAGCAGGGTCGGGAACAAAACTTATTCAAGTTTCTCAGACAGATGCTGCTGGAAACAAGGGTTCGTCTTCATTGAACGTGACTTACCAATCGACAGGGCCGTCGATTGCAATTACTGCTCCCGCAGATAATACATATCATAAGTCTGCGATTCCATTAATGGGAGCCTGTACGCAAGGGTTGAGTATTCAACTTAAGGGTGATGGCGTGGGGCTTCCCAAAACTCTTAACTGTGGTTCCAATGGTCAGTTTTCAACATCGGTGACATTGACTGCGCCTGATGGCAGTAAAATTATTTCTGTTGAACAAACAAATGTTCAAGGGACAACGATGGATTCAAACCTTTACTATCTTGATACAACGGCACCTAAGGTTACGGTTAATACGGCAGCAAATTTAGTCAACACTCAAAATATTTCTATTTCTGGACAATGTGAAACAGGTTTAGCCGTTTCTATTTCTGGTTCAGGATTGCAGCAAGCATCAACAGCGACATGCAATAACTCTCAATACTCAAAAGTAGTCTTACTTTCTAGTGGGGATGGAAACAAAAACATTTCTGTTTCGCAAACAGACAATGTCCAGTTAACAGGGACAGCAACTCTGACTGTCAAACTAGATATGACAACACCAGCAATTGTGTTTACATCACCTCCGGCAGGAGTTCAGTTGCAACAGTTGAACATTCAGGTACAAGGAACGTGTGAAAACCAAATCAATGTAAAACTTTCGGGAGATTTAACATCAACACTTCAAACTTCTTGTGCTTCAGGCCAGTTTATGGCGGACGTCACTCTTGTTTCTGGAGATGGTTCAAAATTGATTCAGGCGGAGCAAATCGATGCTGCAAATAACAAGGCAACTGCAAGTTTGACTGTGAACTATTTAGATCCTGCCAATCAAGGACAGGCCAACTTTATAAACGCAAAAAATGTTCTTCAAAAGCATTGTTTAAACTGCCACAGTCCTGGAAAACAAGCGGCCTTTTATGATTTTAATTTAGCCACAGAACAAGAGTTTATTAATGCAGGCTATGTGACCGCTGGCAATATTGACCAATCAAAAATCATCACTCGAACGATTTACTACAATGGCCCGACACAAGGGGTTCGAAATATGCCAACCACATCATCAACAAACTTTTCACAAGCGGATTATGATGTGTTGGTTGACTGGGTCACAAAAATGACCTCGTCCACTCCGGCACCTACTCCTAGTGCTAATCCTTATGTTTGCAATGACTATAATAATCCATCTGGCGTGAGTACAACCGATTTACAACGGCTGAATAAATATGAATATACCAACACAATGAACATGCTTTTTAGCTCTAAATTCAACTTAAGTGTTCTTGATATCCAACTTCTCAATATACGAGAACCTTATGTTGATGGAGAGGTCTTTGGAAGGGCTGCCCCAGCCATTGAGCAGGAATCTGTTGAGGCTATTTTTGACATTGCTGACTTGACAGCCATTGAGCTAGCAAAAAATTCAACCTGGCTGTCTTCAGTTTTTGGCGGATGTATGAGCAAGACAGTTGCTAATTTTGTGGCAGATCCACTTTGCATAAATCGTCTTCTCGATCAGGTTCTAATGCCAATATACCGAAGGGATTTGCGAACGATTCCAGAAATGGATTATGTTCAGTTCTATAAAGACGTTCTCAGCGATCATTCAACACTGACAGAAGCTCTTAAAGGGGCTATTCGTGTTGCATTGAACTCACCCTATTTTATCTATAAAATTGAAGGTCACGGAATAAGTCATGGCAACCAACTCTACAGCCTCGATGCCTATGAGATAGCCACTCGCCTGGCTTATGGAATTACGGGAACAACTCCTGACTCAACGCTTTTAGGTTACGCGAAAAGTGGTCAATTATCCAATACGAATACATTCAAAGCTGAGGTAGATCGGCTTTTTGCATCCACCAGCTCATCATCTCAACTCAATGACTTTTATGAACAGCTTTTGGCAATAAAAGACGTTTCCACTTATAACTATACATCAGGTTTCTTAGGTGGAATCAACTCAACAGGACTGGCGTCAGCAGCTAAGAGTGAAGTCTTGCAATTCACTTCTTACATCACAAATTCCGATATGACTTATGAAGAGTTATTTAGCTCTCAAACGGGTTTTATCAATGACTCGAGAATAGCAAGTATTTATAAAGTCTCAGGAACTGGCCAAATAAATCTTCCCCTTAACAGAGCGGGTCTACTGACTCGAGTGGGGTTTTTGGCGGCAGGTTATGACACTCCAAATATTGTGCATCGTGGTTTGCTTATTCGTCATAATCTTCTTTGTGAGGACATTGGCTTGCCAGATCCTACTATTGTTTCAGATCCGAATGACCTTACAACCGGCTCTTTTGACCCACATCTCTCGACGCGACAGAACTTAGAAACAAAAACGAATAATCAGTCGTGCATTGGCTGTCACGCAAAAATTAATCCGCCCAGTTTTGCGTTTGGAAATTATGATCCGTTGGGAAGAATCTCAGCATTTGAAATTCTTCCTGATGGAACTCAACAACCTTATGATGTTTCTGTGAATCGTCCAAATATCGATAACTACTCGGAGCCACCTCTCAACGGAGCCATTGAGTTCTCTCAAAGGCTTGGTAAAAGTGCAAGAGGTCCAGCTTGCTTGGCCAAGCAGTATCTCATATACTCCAGTGGTAGACAAACAGCTCCTGAAGATGAATGTGAGTTGAGTTATCTTTATGAAGCACTAAAAAATGATACTTTCACAACTTCGGCGCAAGGGAAGAGTGCCACAATATTGAATATGATGAAATCTCGCTATTACTACACGAACTTTAAGTTATACAGACATGATTTGTAATTAGGGGTATTATTTATGATATACGATCCAATTTCTCGACGAATGTTTTTGCAGGGAGCTGGTGGTATTCTTGTTTCCATCCCATTTCTTGGTTCGCTGTTTGCCAGTGAGAAAATATTTGCACAAAGTGTTCCGACAGTTCGGTTTCTTGCCTTTTTTGTTGGACATGGAATGGTTTGGGAACACTGGACGCCAGATCCATTGGCCTTTGATTTAAAAAATGTTCAAGGCTGTACCGGAATTCGTGGAGAAAAAATGTCGAAGTTTGTTGGTAGTGGTAAGGCCACTCCGCAGTTGTCCAACACATTACATAGTGCATGGAATCCTTATCTGGATAAAATGACAATGATTATGCGAACAGACCTTGAGGGCGAAGTTCATAACGCCTCGTCATTGATGGGAGCCATGTCAGCAAATAGAACAACAATTGATCAAATCATGGCAAGAAATTTGGGTGTCACCGCAGGCACTCGTGTCGCCAGTATTACCGGAATGGGTGCTCCAAATTCGTTCAATGCTGGTAATGCCAATAATATTTCTATATATCAGGGGAATAAAGTTACTGCAGAATGGAACCCTCTCGTTCAGTATCGCAAGCTTTTTACCTGGTGTCCTCAAACGTCAACACCTTCTCCCGCACCAACTCCCACAGCACCTCCTCCTCAAGCGAAAGCTGTTGATCGGATCAAAGAGGAGTTTGACCGCATTCGAAATAATCGAAGACTTTCTAGTGCCGATCGTCAACGCCTTCAAGAACATATGGATCTCTACAATCAAATTGAAAATCGATATGCAAGCATTCCAACAACTCCTCCTCCTACCAGTGGTGGAACGTGTTTGAATCGCATGGAAAACTATCAAGTAAAGAGTGAACCCTCTGATCCGACAAATTCGAGCAGTCCAAAGATGCAGGTGCTTTACAACCAATTGGCAAAACTCAATTCTGATCAACTTCTCAAAGATCATATGGATATTATCGCTCTTGCAGTAAAAACCAAAGCAACAAATATTTCATCTTTTCTATTTGAATGTCATACACAGAATAAGTGTGGTGTTACCGGTTTAGGAGGCACTTCTCTATTTGATAATTTAGATCTCCACAACAATATTGGTCACCAAGGCAATCCATCTTTTAGTTCAACAAAAGCACAATCTCGTCGCATTTATGGTGACCACTTGTTGAGACTTGTTCAGAGTTTGGAAGGCGAGGTGGAAGATACAACGACGGGAGCGACTTATCTTGATAATTGTCTTATCCTTTGGGGCGGAGATCAGGGCGTTGGCCATGGCGGTAATCTTCACATGACCCGAAACCAACAAGTCTTGTTAGTTGGAAAAGCCGGTGGGAGGTTGAGTTCTGGACGCATTCTTGATTATGGTTGGGTTAAGTATAACAGCCAAGGAGCTGTTGATAAAACTCAGCAATTTGCTGGCAGTGCGGGTAATCCCAATAATAGCAATTTCCCAAATACAACTCCATACCATCATGTCTACAAGCAAGGTGGACGCCCCTACAATCAGGTGATGGTTTCGTTGATGAATTTAATGAACATCAGTCCATCAGAGTTTAATAAATATTCAGAGTTTGCTGATGGCTTTGGAACTTACAACTATTACAAAACAGGTAATTTCAATGCTTCATTGGAATCTCGTGGCCCTAATGATGCTCCTCAATCCGGCAGTGTTCCTGGTAAAGGAAGAAATGCCACCTTGGCAGGGCTTTCTGGAGAACCGTTGGTGTAATAAAAAGGGTTGGTAAATTCATTTTTCAATAACACCAATGACCCATTGCTATTACCTAAAGCGGACTTTACAAAGAGAACAATTTCTTGTTAAGACTCGTTATCTTTATGAAAACGAGTCAATTCAACTTCACCTACCCTGAATCTTTAGTGGCCACGAAGCCTTCGCGTCCAACCCGGGTGATGTATTCCTCTTTTGAAGGGGCTCCAAGCGAGCTCACCAAGCAAGAACTTCTTTCTCACATTCAACCAAAGGACATCGTCGTCATCAATGACACCAAGGTTGTGAAAAAACGTATATTTACTGACGCTGGAGAAGAGATTTTATTTCTCGATGAAAAAGAACCTAACATTTGGACTGTTCTTTTTCCTGCTAAAAAATATGCTCTCGGCGAAGCACTTCTATTACCAGGCGATGTGATAGCAACATTAGTAGAAAAAGGCCTTCCGCAAACTTTAAAAATCAATAGGTCGATGGGTTTTTCTTATTTTGAACAATATGGCCATATGGCTCTGCCTCCTTACATTCAAAAAGCTCGTGGCGAGAGAAAGAGCTTTAAAGAAGATGCCAATTGGTATCAAACCTCGTGGGCAAAAAACAATGGCAGTTCGGCTGCCCCTACGGCAAGTCTTCATTTTGATAATGAGGATTGGAAGGTCTTATCTGAAAAAGGGGTTTCAGTCGCGTCGCTGACTTTACACGTGGGTTTAGGAACCTTTTTGCCAGTTCACACAGAAGATCTCTCGGATCATAAAATGCACAGTGAATGGGTACAAATTTCAAAAGGCACTCTCAATCAAGTCGCTCGATGTAAAGCTTTAGGAGGACGAGTTTGGGCCCTGGGCACAACGGTAACAAGAGCTCTTGAGTCTTGGCCAAGAGGTTACTTTAAAGAAGACGAAGATTCTCTTTTTGGAGAAACCGATATTTTTATTCAACCGGGGTTTGAATTTCAGGTGGTAGATGTGTTAATGACCAACTTTCATCAACCACAGTCAACGCTTTTAGCCCTTGTGGCGGCTTTTGCAGGCCTAGAAAAAACCTTGAGTGTTTATGAGTGGGCGATAAAAAAACAGTTTCGTTTATTTAGCTATGGAGATTTAAGTGTATGGATACGTCAGTCCAAATAGGTCAATTTGATGTTTTTGCGACCGACGGCCATGCAAGGGCAGGTCGCTTTCATACAGCTCACGGCAGTTTTGAAACGCCGATCTTTATGCCCGTAGGAACAAAAGCCACCGTGAAGGCCATGTTTCCTGAGGAACTAAAAAATTTAGGGGCTCAAATTATTTTAGGCAACACTTATCATTTACATTTACGACCAGGTGAAAAAGTTATTAAAGAGTTGGGCGGGCTTCATCGGTTTATGAACTGGCATGGCCCCATTCTTACAGACAGTGGTGGTTTTCAAGTTTTCTCGCTTTCGAAATTAAATAAGATCACTGAAGATGGGGTGGAGTTTCGTTCACACCTCGATGGAAACAAACATTTTATTTCTCCAGAAATTTCCATGCAGATTCAAATGGATCTTGGTGCTGACATCATTATGGCCTTTGACGAATG
>JAGRAB010000413.1 GCA_020435085.1 Bdellovibrionales bacterium
GGATGTGCTCAAGAAGGGAATTTGCTTACATCAAGGCCTCTCTCTAAGGACCTCTCTTCTTTGTAGTTTCTCAAAATTTTTTAAGTATAAGTACGTTGGTTTATTTATAAGGGAGATGGCCTTTGATGATTCGCTTTAAAAAACAATGGAGCCCATGGCTCAATCGTTCTTTGCGGATTCTTTTTGCACTCGCAGCAGCTGCAGTTATTTGCCAAATCAACCTCGAATACATCGAATCACTCACTTATGATTTTCGAGTGGCTTACAAACCAACATCTCCTGTTTCTGGTCATATCGCAACGATCGCCATTGATAATAAAACTCTTAAAGAGTTACAAAAAGATCCCGACGCCCTCACACACAAAATATTTTTAGAACAATTAAAAAAAGGCAAGCCTCGCGCCGTTGTTTATACTTTCGATCCTGAAACAATTAATGGTGAAAAAAATGAATTAAAAGCCTTTGCCATGTCCACAGAGCAACTGCCCTCTTTTTACTATGCTGCCAACTTGCTTCCAAAACCTGGACACGAAAGTTTATTAAAACTCAACCCTCCTCTTGAAAACATTCCGGTTTACCCAGCTCCAAAAACAGCCGACCTCAATATTTTTGGAAAAGACGGTGTCACTCGTCGTTTTATTTTTAGTTTCGATGGCAGTCCAACTCTCCACCCACTTCTTGCCAGCAGTTTTAATGGACTTTCTTTTAAAGAAGAATACCGTGGTATTTTTGAGTTTATCGAAACCTATCAAGCCTATATTGATTTTCGACCCACAGGCACTTACAAAGCGACAAGCTTTTATGATATTCTTGAGGGACAAACGGACTTTTCTCAATTTAATGACAAAGTCGTCTTTGTTGGCCGCGATATTCTTGAAACCACAAAGGACTACTTAAAAACACCTTTTTCAAGAGATATCGTCGCTATGACTAATCTTGAAATGCATGCCAATATTCTTGATACCCTCATTCTCAATCGCGCACCCATTCTCTCAAAACCTTGGCAAGATTTTATTCTTACTGCTCTCATTAGTATCCTCACTGTCTTTGTCGTTCTCACCCTAAGACCAACTCGAGGGCTAGCCATCTTAGCAGCAACGGTGCTTGGCTTTGCATTAATTTGCTATTTATTATTTGCCATCTTTGGTTTTTGGGTGGAAATGGCGCATCCACTTTTAGCTATCTTTATTTGTTACTACTTTTTTATCCCCTATCGACTCATCATTGAAAATAGAAAAAGTTGGGAGTACTACCAACGCAATAAATTACTCACTCAAGTTGAAGAATTAAAGTCTAACTTCTTAAGAATGATGTCTCATGATTTAAAAACACCATTGGCTCGCATTCAAGGAATGACAGAAATTTTATGGCGGCACCGAGAGACTCTCAGCGATGAGCAACAACGAGCCATTAAGTCTATCGCCTCTTCCTCTGAGGAACTCTCCGAATTTATTGGATCTGTTCTCGATTTAGGCCGAATTGAAAGTAAAGAAATCAAACTGAATTTAAAAA
>JAGRAB010000037.1 GCA_020435085.1 Bdellovibrionales bacterium
AAGGTTTTCAGTTTTGGGATGCCAGGCCGTTTTCTCGAATTGTCAGTAGCTGGCAAGAGATTTCAAACCTTAAACGGTATATTTTAAAAAACCAGTGGGAAGGTATTGGAAAATCTGCTTCAGTGGCACGCCACCTCGCAAGACAAGGATGGTCCCCACGGCCTGATGGGTGAGAATCGTGTCATTTGGAAAGTTCTTAAAAAGCTTATTTCATACATATTTTTATCAAGTTGAAACAGTTTAACACCGATGTGATGTGAATGAGGGTTGAGAATAAAACTTCTTAGAATAGGTAACTAAATCTAAAACAATAAAAGGAATTGATATCTATATAAAAATACTCATACCTTTGTCTATATTGTTCGGATTTTGCTCCCCCAGTGGAGCACAGTTTCTTTTACATTCAGGACAAGAAGAGCCTTATTGTACCAAAGACAGCCCAAGGTTTGGAGTTTTTAGAAGCCTTTCTGAAGCTATAGAGAATAAATATCAAAGCCTTTTATGCTCCGAGTACAAAGAGGGAGAAGTTCGTAGATTTGAAACCGAAAGGGATGAGAGCTGGACGGGGATACCGCTGAATTATGCTATTCAAAAAAGTTCTGCAAATAAATATGATGTCTATGCTTCTATTGGATTTGTAGAGTTTCTTGAAAGAAAAGCAATAGACAGAAGTGATATATTTGAAAGAGTAGAAAAGTGTTTAGAAAGTGTGAATAATACTGGTATTCTTCGAACACCCGATGGTATCCAAATTAATTTGCACGTAAAAAAAGCAAAAGTGATTTTTGAAGATGATGAGTCTCCTGTTCTTCCATTAAAGGCGTCTTCGCAGGAAGAGATCTTTAATGGAAAAATAGATCCTAATCCTAGTGCACAAATAATTAAAATTTCAGACAGAAAAAGGTCGCACAGCATGGATTATAATGAAAATGTTAATTGTTCTACTATCGTACATGAATATCTGCATTTGCTTGGTTTGATTGACGAATATAAAGAAACCGATAAGTATAAAAACTTCAAAGATGGAAAGTATATAGGAATAAATGAGACGGGTGCACGACAGGAAAAATTTGATTGCAGAAATACTGGTCCTGATGATTCAATTATGTCGAATCCTGAAAAAGCCTTTCGAAAGGGGCTTATATCTAAAGACGTTTTTCAAATTGAGTCATGGATATGTTTTTCCGCTCATAATTCCCCTGAAAATAAAGAGGAAGATGTGGGTCCCTGTATAAAAAATTATCGAGGTGACAAAATATCTGACTACACTGGAGCTTATGAGGAGTCTGTGAGTCAATCATTGGAGTTGGGTCAAATTTACAATCCACCTTCACGCATCATCTCAGAACCATTTAGACGCAACAAGCAAGGGGATGTTTATACAGTAAGTTTCCCTAAGAATTCAAAAAACCTTTCTGAACCTTATCAATTGATTATATATACTAAAAAACAGGATTATACCGAGACAGCCGAAGCCATTTTATGGCCTGCCCAAGCAAAAGCTATTATTTATCCAGGATGTATTAGTAAAAATCAAAAATATATTCAATGTTCAAAAAACTTTCAAAGATCGTCAGGGGCAACTGGTTGTATTGATGACCCTGACTATTGCAATTCTTATGAAGAATGGATGAAGTAATTTAACTCAACTCCATTTTCGCGATGGTTTGAAGCTGCATATTTGAAGTGCCTTCATAAATTTGGCCGATTTTAGCATCTCGCCAGAACTTTTCAGCAGGGTATTCGCGAGTGAATCCATTACCTCCAAAAAGGTCAATTGTCATAGAAGCAATTTTTTCGGCAGCTCTAGAAGAAGCAAGTTTTGCAATGGCGGCTTCTTCAACAAAAGGGTGGCCGGCATCTTTTAAGCGGCAAGCATTATAAACAAGGAGTCGCGCTGTTTCGAGTTGAGTGCGCATTTCAGCAATTTGAAATTGAACACCTTGAAACTGTCCAATGGCCTTTCCAAACTGTTCTCTCGTCTTTACATAGTTAACAGTGGCTTCAAAAGCCCCTTGGGCAATTCCCAACATTTGCGCGCCAATACCAATACGGCCTTCATTCAAAGTTTCAATGGCAATTTTATAGCCTTTTCCAAGTTCACCAATAATATTTTCTTTAGGGACTTCACAGTTTTCAAACATCAATTCACAAGTGGAGCTGGCACGAATTCCCAGTTTGTCTTCCTTTTTTCCAACTTGAAAACCTGGCATTCCTTTTTCGACAAGAAAGGCAGTAATACCTTTGTAACCATCCTCAGGTTTTACATTAGCAAAAACTAAAAACAACCCAGCTTCATTCGCATTAGTGATCCAAAGTTTATGACCATTAAGAATAAATTTATCGCCTTTTTCCTCCGCTTTTAATTTCAAAGCAAAAGCATCAGAGCCACTTCCTGACTCACTCAAAGCGTAGGCCCCAACAGTGTCAGAAGCCATTTTTGGTAAGTACTTTTTCTTTTGATCTTGATTGGCCCACTTAAGTAGTGCGTTTGTGACTAAAGTATTTTGAACATCCACTAAAACAGAGCAACTGCCATCGACGCGGCCAAGTTCTTCTACGGCAAGGCAAGCCATTGTGAAGCTACCACCTGCCCCACCATACTCTTCAGGAGTTTCAATACCCATAAGGCCCATTTCAAAAAATTGACCAACCAATTGAGGATCCATTTTTGCTTCTTCGTCCATTTTTGAACGTCGAGGAAGAATCTCTCCTTCTGCAAAAGCTCGTACAGCTTCTTTAAAGGCTTGTTCGTCTTCAGATAAAACAGTGAGAGGGGGTCTTTTTTCGGACATGTTGCTCATTCTCCTATTGAATATATAAAGTCTATAGGTCGCATAAAACCCAAAAGCTGGCAATAATGGAGTCTATAGCGCGAGGCGAAAAACGTTAGAGAGCTTCTAAATATTGAATGAGTTCATCAATTTGTTGAGGTGATGGAATAAGCCCGAGGGGCATTCGATCTGGACTGGGAGCAAATGGCCCGGTTCGATATTTAATTTCATCGATCAATGGGAGGTCACTGGTTTGAGCTTTTTGGTAAAGTGCACTTTTTAATTGGGAGGGATTATCAAATGGAATTTGCGGAATAAGATAATCTCCTGAAGAATGGCACTTCATGCATTGCTGAATAATAGGTTGGTTTCGAGAGGCAAAAGTTTGCTCACGTTTTGAAATCATTTTTTTGAAGAGTTCTGATTGAAAAAAATCACTCATGATTTTCTCTGACTTTAATCCAATCTCTGCACAAGTAAGATCTTCCACGTCAAAAGTTTGCAAAAAAGCATATTCCAAAGTTTTAAAAGGAAAACTTGGAGTACCAAACCGTTCACTAAATGCAAATTTGCCATTAGTTTGAAAGTCCATAGACCAGTCAGAAGTGGAAATACCCAAGGGTTCAAAGAGAAGTGTGATGCCATTAGAGGCAGATATTTTAGGGAAGTCTTCAATTTGACGGAATTGTTCATTATATAGGCTATTAACTTGGTTTTCTAAGTCATAAGGAGTTGAATTTTTATTTTTATATCTTTTTATAAGAGTTTCGCGGATTTGTTTTTCGCTTAAAATCCCAATGTTCCGAGAGGTGTTGTTTTCAAGAAGAATATTAAACTTTTTAACATTGTCTTTTATCCACATTAAACCATCTTTCGGGATCATCAAACGCCCACACCGAAAAGCTCCAAGCAGAGGGTATTTAATAAATTCAACAAACTGAGGGTCAAGTTCAGAAACAAGACGCAT
>JAGRAB010000414.1 GCA_020435085.1 Bdellovibrionales bacterium
TTTCTGTTGAGGCTGATAGGAAATTAAAAGATATAAGAAAGAAAATTAATGATGGAAGCTTTAAGCCGAGCTATAGTGAAAGAGAGATTATTTCAGTAGCTCTAATGGAATTTCCCGTTCACTTAATTGAAGTGCTGAAATCCAAAAGAGTATCTGGCAAAGATTTTGTAATGCTTGAGATTAAAGAGAATTATCAAGAGTATCTTAACGGTGGAGGTACACTTGATTTTAATTCGTATTTAAAAAAAGAAATAGTTCCTATCCTTGAAACGCAAAGAAAGAAAAAGTCCAAGTCAGTCAAGGTAAAGCAGCATTCAAGTAAAAATACAAAACAAGGAGGCCAAAATGACAAAGTCTCTTATGTTTTTTAATATATTCTTTCTTTTGATTGCTTTTAGTGGACTTGTAGGTTGTGCAATGGTTTGTAAAAAAATACGCCACATTAGCAAAGTTACAAGAAATCAAAACAAAGTTCTAATAGCGATTAAAAATGAAAGATCAGAGGATGAAAAGTTAAAAGAACTGATTAATAAGTTCACATACGCTAAGGAAAGAGAGCAAAGACTGATGCTCTCCCTTGATAAGCTAATTGATTCAAACGAAAAAGTTCTAAATGCCATTAAAGGCGAAAGGTAGGTTCGGGATGAGTGAAGAAGAAAAAGCAGACATATTAATGAGGGCTATTGGTTCTCTTGAAGAATCCTCTGAGGAGCTTGAAGAGGTGGCCGAGGAGTGTGAGGAGCAAGAAGAGGCCGCCATAGGCTTTCTGATGTGGCTGGGTCACATCTTAAAGAAAGTAATAGGTTAATAAAAACAAATAGTTATGTGTGTATGAATATAAAACATTGTTATAATAACAATATGGAGGTATAATTATTATGATGATTGATGAAAAGAATATTTTAAAAGTTTTTAAAGAATTAGATCAAATAATGGAGGAGCGTTGTCGTCAAGAAAAGCTGTTTATTTTTGGAAGCGCGGCTCTCATTTCAATGGGTTTTGTAGGTAAAGATCGAATGACAGAAGATGTGGATGTTGTGAAGCCTTTATTTGACAAAGAAATGATTGAGGTTGTTGCACATGTGGGTCAAAAGTTTGGATTAAAAACTCGGTGGCTTAATAGCGATGGAGGTAAAGTTTTTTTGAAAGATATTCCTCTTGGATGGGAAGCAAGAGTGGTTGAGGTCTATAAAGGAACTTCACTGAATATTTTCTCTCTAGGAAGAACTGATTTAATTTGCACAAAACTTGATGCCTTTTGTGATAGGCAGTTAATGACTGACCAGCAAGATTTATTGGCGCTTAAACCCAGTACAGAGGAAATAGAGCATGCCTCTCAGTGGATTCTTTCAAGAGGTCATATAGCGGAAGAAGTCATTAAAGACGTAAAATTAGAAATTGGGAAATTGATAAAAAATAGAGGTCGTGGTTTTGAGCGTTAGAAATTGGGTTGAAGTCATTCCAGGGCTGACGTCCTTGGGAGCAGCTTATTACTACGATGGAAAAATAACGATTGAGGAATCTGATCCTGAATTAGTTATTTTGAAGTCGTTAAAATATTACTGGAATGAAAATGATGTGTTTTTTATGCTCTATGATTTACTTATGTTGAGGATTGCTCCATTAGTTCATGTGGAAAGACTCGTAAAAATGGCAAAGACAGGTTTGCTTAGTCAAGATGAGTTAATTTTGCTTATTGTTGTGGCCGACAAGCTTGTTGCTAAAGGTGAGCATCGTTTCAAGATGGTTAGAAAGAAGCTTTATAAAAAAGGTATGAAGATTCAAAAACTCCCTCGATTACATAGTCGTCCTAGTTTTGTAAAGCATCATGGAGCGGAAGAAGCTTTTCTGGAGTTTGGAGCAAGTGTCAGAAAGTTTTTAGCTCCTAGCGACAAAAAACTTCTAACTTTGAAAGCCATTCTTAAAAGGAATGGCTGGTTAAAGCTCAGGGCTCTGATGGGGCCAAATTATCGAGCAGACGTTATTTATTTGAGAAGTTCTGGTGCAGCTAAGAATGTTTCTGAAGCTGCTAGAATGGCATTATGTGATTATACAGCAACTTATAGGATTCTTAAATATTCAGAAGAGCTTGAGCATTTAGAAAAAGTGCTTGGAGTAAGTTAATTTATTTTTGAAAATTTGAGGAGAAATGATATGAATAATAAAGACTCAGGAGGAGTCTTCGTTGAAAAAAAGAAGGATTCTAGGCTCTTTGATAATCGAATATGGAATATAAAAGATGTATCAAGTTATACAGGGTATGCTGTTGGAACTCTATATAATTTAGCATCTAAAAATTTAATTCCCTATATTAAGAAACGGGGAAAGCTCTATTTCATACCTTGCCAAATCCAAAACTGGATTGAAGAAGGAGATTTATGAAATGAGTAAAAAAAAGTATGTGAATGTACCGAAGCACCCAGGAATTAGAAAAAATCTAATCACTGGGAAGTATTTAGTAGCAAAAAGAATTAAAGGAAAACAGTTTTCAGAGACTTTTGATTCTTTGAGAAAAGCTCAACATTGGAAAAATACATTTGACGGTCAAAAAGTTAAGAGAGTTGAGGCCACTACATCGACTTTAGGAGAAGTGTGGGAAGCTATGAAGCATTTACACTTTCCTGGCCTAGAGAAAAGCACCCAAGACATTTGGGAAAGGCGATGGAAACATCTTTCAGATTTAAAAGACTATCACATGGAAGAAATTACTTCTTCTGTAATCAATGATTGGATTGAGCGCAAGAAGAAGTGGTTTGAGTCAGATGAATATGACTCATTAGGAAGAGGTTATGCGGGTAGGTGTAACCTAAATAATGAGTTAAATTTATTTACGACAATTTTCAATTGGTATAAAGCCGAAGATGAGTTTGAAGCGGAGTCAGCTTTAATTCCGTCGCCAATTCGCAGAAGACACAAGAAAATGTCTTTTTTTCGTGATACACCAAAAAATCCCGAAGATAAGAAAATTCCTGTTGAAGCTGCGTTTGAGTTTTTCTCATATCTTCCTGAGCTATATTCAGATTTAGCAATGACACAATATTTTTGTGCAGGAAGAATTGGCGAAACAGCAGGAATCCAAATATCAAACATTTATCTGGATCAAGATAAATTAGTTATCAAAGATTCCTGCGTATGGGGTGGTCCAAGTAAAATGTTTCAATACTTGAAGCCATATCCTAAAAATAAGGAACCCAGAACTGTTTTTCTTCATCCGTGGCTAAGAAAAATTATAGAAAGGCGTCTGGCTTTAAAAGCGCCTAACTGCGATTTTTTATTCCATGTGAAAGGTCGTCCATTGAACTATTGCACTATCCAAAGTAATTACAGACAGGCCCAGACGAAATCTGGGATTCCTTATACAGGAACCCACTGTTTGAGACATGGAATGGCTACTTTAGCGAGAAGGGTAGGAGGAATGGGACTAGATTCAGTTATTGCTATGACCGGACATAAAGACTTAAAGCTAGCAGATCACTATTCTAAGATTGATAGTGAGGTGCAGAAGGAAACTTCAACTCGAATTGTTGAGCATATAAGTGAAGTTCTAGGTCTTAGTGGGAATGGGTCTGAAAGTAGTTCTGAAAAGGGTAAAATGAGAAGTAATGTAGTGCAATTGAGGAGGGTAAAATGATAAATGTGCTGACCTGTGCTGACCTAGCAAGATGTGCATTAAAAAAAGTTAATAAAATTAATAGGTTAGGTCGATAATGCCAGAACTGCCTGAAGTCGAAACGGTTCGCCGTGGTCTTAACGACATTTTGCCAAAACCAGTGACCATAGTGAAGGTAAAGTTGGGTCACAAAGGTCTGCGTTATCCTTTTCGTCGGTCAGCCATATTGAAAAGTTGCGGTCAAAAAATTCTTGGGGTGGAAAGAAGAGCTAAGTATCTGTTGTTTCGCCTGGAAAAGGCCTATTTGCTCTCCCATTTGGGTATGACAGGGAGTTGGCGTTTAGGTGACGGGAATTCTGATCCCCACGATCATGTAGTTTTAACACTTTCTGATGGTCGGCAATTGATTTATCGCGATCCCAGGCGCTTCGGGCAGTTTGACTACATTAGTGAATTGAATTTCGATGGTGACCCTCGCTTTTCTCATTTGGGACCAGATCCCCTTGAGGAAGACGCTTTTTCCTACCCCTATTTCAAAGAAAAATTAAAAGGACGATCGTCCTCCATCAAAAGTTTAATTATGAATCAAGGGATTGTTGTCGGGGTGGGAAATATTTATGCCAGTGAGAGTCTCTATTTGGCGGGCATCCATCCTTTGCGTTCAGGATCCCATTTGCAGAATTCAGAAATTAAAATCTTACGCGAAGCGATTGCGCACACACTGTGGGATGCTATTGCTTGCGGGGGTACGACCATCAGTGACTTTCGTCAGGCAGGCGGGTCTTCGGGTTACTTCCAAAACCTTCTTTTCGTCTATGGTCGAGCTGGAGAGCCTTGCCCACTCTGTAATACGACTATCGAAAGTCAAGTGATAGTCGGGCGGAACAGTTTTTGGTGTCCTCAATGCCAACCTTTGTCTTAAAATAAAAGCTAGTCTGCTGAGGAGTTTCTGCTGTGTACAAGGTGCTGGAAAAGCGTCTTCCTGAACTGATTGAATTAGAATCCTTGATTGAAAAAGTGAGCAATCGAGCCCGGGTGCGAGTGCTGACCGAAGTCAGCCACGATGATCATATTTTTCCGGTTTACTCTATAGAAATTGGAAGCGAAGACCCTACCTCTCCTTGTTTTATGATGGTGGGTGGTGTGCACGGATTGGAGCGCATTGGTTCTTTAGTGTGTTTATCAACCTTGCGGACAGTGATCGAGCTTCTCGCTTGGGATCACACTCATAAGGCGAGACTTAATGAATCTCGACTGATTTTTGTGCCACTGCTCAATCCGGTGGGTATGTTCCGTCGCTCCCGCTCCAATGGGAACAACGTAGATCTCATGCGAAACGCTCCGGTGTACTCTGAAGAAGCTACTCGTTTTTTATATGGTGGTCATCGCATATCTCCCAAAATTCCATTTTACCGAGGAGCCCTTGCTGATGGCCTAGAAAAGGAAAATAAAGCGCTGTGCGATTTTATCGAAGAAAGAGTGTTCCCTGCAAAAACCGCGATTTGTCTTGATGTTCACTCTGGTTTTGGTGCAACCGATAGGTTGTGGTTTCCTTATGCGCGAACAAAAAAGCCCTTTCCTTATTTTGTGGAAGCTTATGCTTTTCGTGAATTGCTAAACAATGCATACCCTCACCATCTCTACTCCGTTGAGCCTCAGTCCATTCAATACACGACCCATGGAGATTTATGGGACTACCTGTTTGACATGCATTATCGCGATAAAAAAGATCAATTCTTTTTGCCGCTGACTTTGGAGTTGGGTTCCTGGAAATGGGTCAGGAAAAACCCCAAACAGATTTTTGATTTGCTAGGAGTTTGGAACCCTATCCTGCCCCATAGAAGAGCACGAGTGTTGAGAGATCATAAAACCTTTGTGGACTTTTTGCATCGAGCCGTACTCTCTAGAGATTGGATCGATCTTCCCGAGGACAAACGGCAAATTTGGCGATTCGAAGCCTTGAACCTTTGGTATGGTGGCGATGATGGAACAAATTGATTTTGTTCTGTTGCGAGGGCTCGCACGGGAAGCTGGGCATTGGGGAAACTTCGTTGATCGCGTAGAGTCCCAAGATTTTTGTCAAAGTGCCTATGCTCTTGATTTGCCGGGTATGGGCCGCTTTCATAAAATCTCTAGCCCTCTCAGTGTCGGGGAGATGGCCGAGTTTATCATGGCCGAGATTGAGCAACTGCCCCGAAATCCAAGGGCACCTTTGGTCCTTCTTTCAGTTTCATTAGGATCTATGGTGGCCATTGAATTAGCCCATCGCTATCCGCAAAAGTTTAGTAAAATTATTCTAATGAATGTCAGCGTGGCGAGTCTCTCGCCGATTCATCATCGACTGATGCTTTCGGCTTGGAAATCCATGGTTAAAATTATGGCGCAGAAATCCCCACGAGCCAGGGAACAGGCCGTGTTACAGATGGTGAGTAACAATGCAGAGGCGCAAGGGCGAGTGCTCTCGCAGTGGGAGGAGATCGCTAAAAAGCGTTCGCCAAAGCCAGCCAATGTCCTTCGCCAATTGATTGCGGCAGCAGCCTTTCGTTTGCCGAAGCAACGCCCTCTGTGCCCCATGGTCATTTTTGCTTCGGAGTCTGACCGCATGGTCGATGTGAGGTGTTCTAAAAAGTTAGCCCAACATTGGCAAATCCCCATTCATACCCACCCTTCGGCGGGACATGAGTTGGCTCTAGATGCCCCGGAATGGGTGATCGAAAAAGTCGCGGAGAGCCTTTCTCTTTGAGTTGAAGTCGATTTTTCTGCAATGGTCCCTATAGAAATTACAGGCTTAAGGAAAAGCCTTAATTCTCCTCCTATATCAATATTATCGTCTCAACACTTCAGAGAAGGGGGTTTTTCTGAGGCTGTTTTTAGGTGTATTTATCATAGGTTGGTTGTTGGGATGTTCGTCCTCGCAGCCCACTGATCCAAACTCTGCCGTCGGCAACAAGTCGGACTGTTTTTTTCGATTTTTCGATGAACAGTTTGCCTATTTTCTGAAGGCCGAGAACCAAGATCATGCTCTGCAGAGCAGTCAATGCGTGGCTCAGGGTTTGGCGCTGGCTGAAGCGAGCTTGCAAGAGCAACCTTCGCTAGGGTCCTCAGAAAATTTTTTGAGTTGGCTCAATCAAAATTTTTTACAAAAAGATCCGCTCAGTCTTGAGCATCTCAGTTTGTGGTTGAACCTCAAAGTTTGGCTTGTGGGTGGGGATCCGCAAAAACTCACAGCACAAGAATTGCGATCCTTGCGCACGATGATTTCTGCCTGGCAAATATTTTTACAATCCTCCCGGGAACATTTATCAAGTCTGCTCGTGACAGATAGGGCTACCTCCAGCCAGAATTTAAAACGGGCTTACCAAAACTTGAAACCACAAGTGGCCCGCTTGCTACAATCTTATCCTCATCTCATTAATAACTTTGATTTTAAAGCCTTTGTAAATCTTAATTACCAAAATAAATCGTATCATAATATTTCGAACGAAGCTTTTGATACCTCTCTGATGGGCGCACTGGTTTGGTTTGCCAACGGTAACTCTGAGACTTTGATATTTAAGAAAACCACAGAATTTATGTTGGACTCAATATACCAATATAAAAAATTTCAAGTGGAGGTAGGAACAAGCTTACCGGAAGTTCTTTTTTCTGGTCATCGACTTTTTGCATACTTTGATGAGCTTGCTGAAATGGTGGATCCTTGGATGGAGGAATTGGGTGTTTTGCCCCTGACAGGATTTGATTATCTTGCCGATTATATTTCTCAAAATTATTTTTCTGGAGAAGTGGATCCAGATGACATTCATCGCTTTATGGAAACCATGGTGACCACTTACCTGAGTGAACCCGGTGACCCCTATGTGGAAGGGATCGGTATTAACCAATGGCTACTCGTAAAAAAACAGATGTCCATTCTTTCCACTCAAATGTCTCGCCTGCAATCCGTGGCCTTGCCAATATCCTCTTTAGATCCGGATCTATCTTGGCTTGAATCCATGATGAGTCCATTCAGTTTATTTCGTATTGATTTGCAGTCCAATTTGCAAATTAGCCTACTTGAAGAGGGGCCATCCTCGGTTGAGGCTTACAAAGCGATGTTACTGCTCACTTACCCTGTACGTTTAGCCATCCAGGTGCGCGGTCGCCATTTTTTAAATCAGTTAACTCGTGAAGAATTTGATCAAGTCCTTAGTGACTTTTCTTTGTTTCAACGGTTTTGGCAGATGGATGTAGTAGCAGAAGGTGTTGCTGTAGATAATTTTGCC
>JAGRAB010000415.1 GCA_020435085.1 Bdellovibrionales bacterium
CTTCTTGATGACCCCAAATTTGAAAAATATCTCCTAACAAGATAGTTTGTGAATGGATAGGAAACATAATGAGTTGATCTTTTCTTGTAATCGAGACAACTGTTGCCCCAGTGAGGTTTCGTATATTGAGTTCGGCTAAGGTTTTGCCAACGAGATTTTGATTAGAAATAGTTATGGAATCCACATCATCAAGTCCTGGAATTTTTGGAAATAGATTCTGATCTTCTTTCTGATGAAAGGGAGTGGCGTGATATGTTTGACGTTTTATCACCGAGACGAGTCTTTCGCTCCCTGCCTCATATTCAAAAGCCACTTTTCCAGCACTCTTCCATAAGCGAAAAAGGATCGTTGCAAAAATGAATGTAACAAGAACGACAAAAAGATAAGTGTCAATAAATGGGCTGAGTGAGGCGAGGAATGGGAAGCTAACTATCAAACATAAAATAGACCACACAGTTAATTTAAAAAGCTTTTCTGCGGGAGAAGCCTCTTGGGCTGGATTGAGACTCACTGAAAATACTGTTTGCGATAGGCGGATTATCAATGAGGAAGCCATTTTTGTGAATCCATAAATAATGGGGGTAAGAATAATTGCAAGTAATATGAATGCAATCAGTTGTCCAGTGAGGGAGTTTCGATCTAAGCCAAATTGTTCTAAAATTCCAGGGAGAAATTTTAAGAAAAGAGGAGGTATTGTTACTAATAAAAATGAATCAAAACATAAACCAATAAGAACTTTTTTAGGAATTCCTAAAAAACGTCCTTCATGGACACTTAATTCTTTTATTCGGTGAAACCAGGCTTCATAAAGGCCAATGGCAATACGAAGTGATTGGGGAATTTGTTTTGAAACTCTCTCAATAATGGATGAAGAGTTCTTCCATAAAAGAGGTGTCGAGAGCGATGTAAATATGGCCACAGTGACAACAATTGCTTGAAAGTCTTGGGTGACCATTCCAGCTCCAGCCCCAATGGCAGCAATGATAAAAGAAAACTCACCAATTTGCCCTAAAGATAATGAAGAAAAAAGAGCTCGATTCATGCCGGCTCCAGATAAAACACTACCAATAAAAACAATAAAAAATTGAGAGAGAATGACGAGCAAGGTGATGAATAAAGATTGGGGGAGGACTTTGAGGGCAACCATGGGGTCCACCGTCATGCCTACAGAAACAAAGAAAATGGCCACAAAAACATCTTTTAAAGGCTTTGATAAGAGTTCGACTTTATGACCTTCGCCACTTTCTGAAACAAGAATGCCTGCAAGAAAAGCTCCGAGAGCCACGGAATATCCCAGGTTTTTGACAATCAAAGCCAGTACAAAGCAAAAACCAACAGCCCCAATAATTAAGACTTCAGAATTTTTTTGAGAACTAATTTGCCGAATGAACTTTGGAATAATAAAGAGACCAACAACAGTAAGAAAAATAAGAGTAAAAATAAGTTTAGAAATCGTTGGTAACAAATTGTCAAAATTCAATTGACTACTGGCTGCAAAAGCTCCGAGAACAGTGAGAAGTAAAATGGCCACCACGTCTTGTATAACTAAAACTCCTAAGACATGGTCTTTTGTTGCTGCATCCGGTGGAGTTTCTTCAAAAATCTTACTGACGATCATGGTCGATGAAATAGAAAGAGCTCCGCCCATAAAAATAGATTGTGCGATGGACCACTCAAAAAGATATCCAATACTCAGTCCCACTAAAAACATGGCACCAATTTCAAGTGAAGCTGTAATTCCAGAAGTTGGGAGAACTCTAAAAAATTTAGCCAGGCGAAACTCAAGTCCAATGGAGAACATCACAAGGATAACTCCAAACTCAGAAAGACTTTCCACTCGGTGAGGGTCTGCAAATAAAGGGATGGGAATATAAGGGCCAAGGATAAGGCCTGCAATCAAATATCCAAGAACAGACGGTAAGCGTAGCTTAAAAGAGAGTATGCTAATAAGTGCTGCAACTCCTAAAACCAATGCGACATCTTTTAAGAAACTCTCGTGCAAACGAACTCCGATAAAATATTTTAGGGCTTTATATATTCTATCGGAAATACTTTATAAATTAAGTGGAAATTTCTCAAGTGAAAGAATGCTTGGAGAAGATTCGATATTTTATAACTGATATCTGTTCTC
>JAGRAB010000416.1 GCA_020435085.1 Bdellovibrionales bacterium
AGCCTTGCATTTTCTTTTGCCGGCTGTGCTACAAAGCCAAAAGTCGAAATTAACCCAGATACATGGGGCCAAAGCACAATTGGAATTCAGTATGGGTTGGGAAACAACCAGTACGAACTCAAACTTGAAGGGAAGGGGCAAGAAGGGTGGTTCTCAAGCTTTACCAACGGGGCATTGGTAATGAGCTTTGAAGTGGACAAAAATACTTTTCTAAAATTTTCTGCAAAAGTGGATGAGTTTTTGGACGATTTTGAAAAGCATTTGAAGTCTATTGAAAGGGGCTGCAAATCACCCTTTATTGTTACAAAAAGAGGTTCAGGAAAAATTGAATCTGTGAGTGGGTGCAGAGCAGATACGAAAAACGGAGCTTTTGGCAAGCTGGTAAGAGAAGCTGAAATTCTTTTTATATCTGATCCCGAAGTAGAAACCTCAGAAAAAGATCAAGAATAAAAAAGAGACCTCATGAAGAGATCTCTTTTTGTGCTTAAGATTTTAAACTTTGTCTCAAGAAAGCTTAATAAAACTAGTAGCCAGTGCCTTCGCCCTCTTCAGAATTTTCAGGCATGCTCTCGTCTGGAGTTGCATGATCAGCAGCAGGTTTTGTAGCTGATTTTCCTTTGGTGATAGGTTTAGTTGCTTGATGAGTTTTAGCTTCTTTAGCTCCTTTTTTTCCATGCTCTTTGTGCATATCAGCGTGAGCCGCTGAAACGCCAAGAGAAAGAACTGCAAGAGTAGAAACAATAAGTGACTTTTTCATGTAACCGTTCTCCTTTGAGAGATTGTTGATTAGAGAAGATTAGCAGGGCCTTGGCGGGCATCAAATAAAAAATAACTTTTTGAGGCTCTTATTTTAAAATCTTTTTTAAAAATTTCAGCATATCAAAAGCTACTTTTAGTTGACAGAAACTAAGTTTTACAAAATTAGCCATTAGCTTTCTTAAGAGGAATACTCCGGTGGATTATAGGCCGGGACATTCCAGGCCCCCCAAAAAAACGAAAGGTCTTCGATCAGTTCTTTGAATCGGTCAAAATCAAGTGGTTTCAAAAGATAACTATATGCTTTATGTTTGTAGGCCTTAACTCTGTCTTCTTCCGCAGCAGAGGTTGTCAATATAACGATGGGCAGGTGGAAGAGCTGAAGGTCTTCTCGAATCTCTCGAAGGACTTCAATTCCATCCTTCCCTGGCATTTTTAGATCTAATATCATGACGTCAGGATTCATAGCCTGGGCATAGGGGCCTACTTTATTTAAATAATCGATAGCGCTTTGCCCATCTTTTACCCAGTCGAAGGTATTTGCGACTCGGGCTTTTTTCAAGCTTCTTCGAATAAGCTCCGCATGATCCGCATCATCTTCCACTAACAAAAAGTGCACTAAGTGCCCAGAGACTTCATATAAGCGATGCAAACTTCAATCCTCCAATATTCAAACCTTACAATTTTTTGAAATTGAAATCCAGAAAGTTGCACCTTGTCCGAGATTAGATTTTACACCGACCTGGCCATCATGAAGCTCTGCCACTCGCTTGACAATGCTCAAACCCACGCCAGTACCGGTTCCGCTACTCTTCAGCCTTTGAAAAAGTTCAAAAATTTTCTTATGATATTTAGGGTCAACACCCGGACCTTGGTCGTTTACAAAAAAAGTAAATTCAGTCGCTGATTCATCGGCAGAAATATCAATTTTAAGGGGACGACCGGGAATCCGGGAATGTCGGATGGCATTTGAGATAAGATTTTCCATAGCCTGGGCAAATTTTGATTTGTCGCAAATAATTTCAGGCAATTGGAGAATATTAATCTCATCATCTTCGAGCATTTCTCCTTGATGAGTCGCTTTAATTTCTTGGACAATCTTTTGTGTATCGGTTTTTTCAAAAGTCACATTTTGATGGCCCACTCGACTCAGCTGCAAAAGATCCCCAATGAGTTCACTCATTCGTGCATTGGCAGCAGTCAGTCTTTTCAGAGACTCTGCGACAGCCAAATCGTTTCCTTCAGCTAAATCTTCTTTCAAAAATCCTAAAAATCCCTGGCTTGTCACCAATGGTGATTTCAAGTCATGAGAAATGGTGTAGATGAATTGTTCCATTTCTTCAGATCGATTTTGAAGTTTTTGATTAGCAGATCTTAAATTTTGCTCCAGCTCAATGAGTTTAGTGATATCAAAATGGACTCCAAGCATCTGGTTAAAATTACCTTCTGAGTTTTTAAGTGCGACCCCCTTGCAAATAACCCAGATTGTAGAACCATCTTTATGTTTATAGCGAACCCTTTGGTAATAGGGTGTTGTGCCGTCTGAGGTTAAGTGTTCTTGAATTTGACGAATAACCTCGTCACGATCTTCTTCATAAATAATTTGCTTCCAAGAGTCTAATGTATTGGTGAGTTCGTTATCGTTATACCCAAAGAGTCTTTTGAATCCCGTGCTCATGTAGAGCTGATTTTGATCCATCAAATTCCAATTCCACCATCCATCGGTATTGAGTTCTAAAACTTTAGAAAGTGCATCACGTTCATTTCGGATGCTTTGTTGTGCTGTAATTCGATCTGAAACATCGGTAATACAAATGAGTATCGAAGGACTTCCTTTTACTTTAATAGGGGTCCAACTTACTTCCAATGGTACTTGTGTTCCATCAGTTCGAATTCCATGACTACAGTTTTCCACCAGGGTTTGAGAGCAAGGGTCTAAATTTTCGTTAAGTTGAGAAAGAACCTTTTGCGCAGCAGTGCACGAGTTAGGGAGGTAGTTTCTAATAC
>JAGRAB010000417.1 GCA_020435085.1 Bdellovibrionales bacterium
TCTTATAAATCAAATAGGTAGATTGCAAAATGAAGCTGGACTCTTCATTGAGGCTCCATGCAGCAGCCCCATCAATGGCTCGATTCTTCGAAAGCCAGTACTGACCAGACAAACCCGTTGGTTCTCCCAGAACAATACCTAATCCAAAGCGCTTATTAGCTGCATAGGCCGAAAGGCTAAACATAAAACTCGACAAGATTGCAATTCGCAACAGAGCCTTCATAGTCATTTCTCTCCCAATTTCTCCATCATCTCGCGGGCCCCTGAGGCCTCGAACCAAACTCGTTCTGAAAATAAGTAAGCAATGCCCATCAGAAACAACAATGTCAGCCCCGCAAAACCACCGAATAAAACCCAAAGTCGTTGCTGAGGGTCTTCGATGAATAAAAAGGCTGCTGAAATCAGCGTGCCACAAAATGTAAATAGCAGCAATTGCACAAAACAAAACACAGCCAAGAGACCAATGAGACTTCTTCGAGCAATTTGCAAACTTTTGAGATAAATTAATAAACTTCGCTGCTTAACCTTAAAAAGAAGCACTCTTTTTAAGAAGGTTTCAAAAACTAATTTAAGAATCAGAGAACACCAATTCATTAGTCTCTCTTGCTTTGCCCAAGAACCCACCCAAAAATAAACATAACAAGACCAACGACCCCGACGGCCATCCAGGGATTTTGCTCGACCTTTTGATTCACCAATTTCGATTTCTCATTTACTTCTGTTTCGAGTCGATCTTTCATCTCATTAAGTTTGGGTTTTAAGTCTTCAACCAGCTTTTGGACTTTATCAAAGTCCTTTTCAAGAAACTCACGGACCTCATTGATTTTATCGGTCGCTTTACCACCCAATTGATCGATGGCCTCACTCATATTTTGTGGACGCTTTGGGTCTGACATAACTGTGCTCCTCGTTGCTGAACCTCAAACGATGCTCCAAATTCTTATCGGCAAACAAGCTCTTTCACCAACAGTATTTTTAAAAACATTTTAGAGGAACTCTGACCTGAGTTTAGTCCAGTCAAATTCGGAGAGGGGTATGCCCACTTACTCCTCCAGGTCCAGTTTCTCTTTCAACTAAAATAATAGTTGCAATCAACTATTATTTTAGTTGATGATTGAAATCGTAGCGACATGGAGGATTTATGGCACGCCCAAAAGACGAAACTGAGAAACCTCTAACGGACACAGAGCTTCTCATAATGAATGCTCTTTGGGATCTCAAAGCTGGCACCGTCAATGATGTTTCGGAGAGGATTTCAAAGGAGCAAGGTAAAGACTACGCCTATACCACCGTCTCCACTCTTTTAAGAATCTTGGAAAAAAAATCTGTTGTTCAGAGTCAAAAAGAAGGACGTGGTCACAAATACTTCCCTCTTATTCAAAAGGAAAATTACCAGCAAAAGGCCACCCATCACCTCGTTGAAAATGTTTTTTCTGGAGAAGCCACTCAACTCATTCGCAATCTTCTAGGCAATAGTCAGTTTTCAAAGGAAGAACTTTCTGAAATCAAGAAGCTCTTAGATGGAAAGAAAAAATGAGTGAGATCATAAACACCTATCTAACAATACAAACGCTTCTCTCTCTTTCTTTTTTCCTTTTATGGATTGTACCTCAAAGACTGAAGCTCAATTTTTCGAGCCTTCTGAAACTTGCATATTTTTTGATGGGACTCACTTTTATTTCTCCATTGCTTTTAGGTATGACTATCTCCAAAAATCCATTTGGACCTGTGGTAAAAGTATGGTCAGAACCTGTCGCTTCATCCAATACTTTCTCTGGTACGGATCAAACCACCATGGGCATCAAATTTGAAACCATTCCCTTAAGCCACTCATGGAGTTTCGCAAGCAATGACTCTATTTTGGCCATCCTTATATTTCTCACAGCTTGTTTTCTACTTTTGCAGTTCTTCAAATTTTTCAAAGCTCTTTGGCAGCTCCATCAAAAGACAAAAGACTCTTTTCTTTTCAGAAAGATAGGCCGAGTTCACATTTGGTTAAATGAGCACACCTCTGCTCCGTTTTCATTTCACAACGGCTCAGCTCATATTATTTTACCCACCAATTTGATAGAAAATTCAGAAAATTTCAAAATATCAGTTCTCCACGAAATCCAACACCATAGACAGCGTGATACTTTGTGGGTCTATTCCTTTGAAAGCATTAAAATATTTTTTGGCATCAATCCCCTTGTCAAAAAACTGATTTCACAAATAACAGAGTTTCAAGAATTGGCATGTGATGAGGTCCTTATTGGCCACAAGAATATCTCTCCTCATGCCTATGGCAAATGTCTTTTAGACTTTGCTGAACAACAACTGTCTCGACCGCAACATCTTATTGGCGCTGTAGGAATTGTGGAAAAGACCTCAACGATAACAAGGAGAATAAACACCATGTTTCAACATAAGAAATCCCTATCCACAC
>JAGRAB010000038.1 GCA_020435085.1 Bdellovibrionales bacterium
TATAAATATCCCCCTGAGCACTATGGTTGGGTTGTTGAAATTGACCCTCGCACAAAAAAAGCTAAAAAACTGATTTCCATGGGACGGTTTTCCCATGAAAGTGCTACTGTCACTCAAGCCAAAGATGGTCGCATTGTTGTTTATTCAGGAGATGATAAAGCCGATGAATTTTTCTATAAATTTATTTCAACCTCTTCCTCTCAACTGGAAAACGGCACACTGTATGTTGCCGATACAGAAAATGGAGTTTGGCACCCACTTGATATCGAAAAAGATGACAGACTGAAACAAAAATTTAACTCTCAATTAGATGTTCTCATTCGAGCAAGAGAAGCGGCTCGCCTCGTTGGAGGAACACCCCAAAACCGGCCAGAAGATATTGAAATTGACCCTCTATCGAATCATGTTCTTGTTTGCCTCACAAACAATAAGTCTCGTGGAGATAACTATGGGCAAATTCTTAAAGTTGTCGAAGATAATAATGACCATGGCAGTCTGACATTTCACTCAGAAACTCTACTCACTGGTTCTGTAAAAAATGGATTTGCCTGCCCCGATAATATGGTTTTTGATAAATCTGGAAACCTTTGGTTCACAACAGATGTTTCTGGAGGCTCCATTGGAAAAAAACCTTATGAACCTTTTGGCAATAACTCGCTTTTCTTTGTACCACGAAAAGGAGTCAATGCTGGATTTGCATTTCGAGTTGCATCAGCTCCCATCGAAGCCGAGTTCACTGGCCCATGTTTTTCTCCAGACGGAGAAACTCTCTTCCTCTCGGTCCAACACCCTGGCGAAAAAACAGCAGATCTTCAGAATCCAACAAGTCGCTGGCCTGATTTTAATGGAAAAAAACTTCCTCATCCCGCTGTGATTACCCTCAGTGGTCCAACTCTTTCTCGGTTGGTGAATACTTAACTAAAACTGCCCCCCTTAATTGCGGATAAAATCATCAAAGATCAGAAAAACTGAAGCACCGCTTTTGTCCGATCTTCCAAAACTTACGCAGCAATGAGTTTTTTGTTGTGATAGTTGATATAAATATTAATGTGCCTTTGCAAATTCTCAGGCTTTTTGGTCGTCACCCATGTCTTTCTCACGAGTCGAGAAATTTGATACCTCAACATCGCACAGGTATGATTTAAACTAAACAGGGGATCAAACCCTCCAGCCTTTAACTCTCCTTGACCAACAACACATCCTCGTCTCCCTTTGTGTTGAACATGTTGTGCATGGGGAAAAAACTCTTTTATGGACTGCCCATAGTGGGGGTGTTCATCTGTTTCAAAAGTTGCCGTTGAGGAAATATTTTCCTGAAGACTTTTCAACAAATCGTTTCTCGCACTCTTTCTTCCGTCAGCTCTTTTTCCATACTTTTTAACCGATCTTTTTGCCAAGAGCCCCTTTGCAGGCATCCTTGAAACCCTAGCTCCAAGAATAAATCTTTGATGCTTAATAACCGCCAAGGTAATTGAAAGGGGCTTCATTTTTGTATGTTCAAAACTTTCCATATCATCCATTTGTACCTCCATAATATTTTCTTTTTGCTTAAGGTGACGATGCAGCTCTAAGTCTGCCTTATTGGAAAGGTAGTGGAACTTTCTCTCAGCAGTTTTTCTATTAATATTTAAAGTAAAAGCAATTTTTCGAAGACTTGTTCCTGTAACGAGAAGTTTTTCGACGGAGCCATTGATAGATCTGAGTCGTTGTCTGTAGCGGAGTTGAAAGGTCGCATCTGAGAATTCTTTTCGGCAGAGTTTGCATCGATAGCGTTGGATGGGAGGCGTGGATGAGTGTGTCCGAAGGAAAAATCCGTTTCGGACATGGTTGAGGTGTGAGCTTAAGCATTGAGGACAGTTTCGCTTCATACTGAAGCTTTATGCAAATGCTTTGCCTGGCTCAGGAGTTATTGAGTTTGATCCGCAATTATGGGGGGCAGTTTATACTTAATTTTATTGGCCTACTGAAAAAGAATAAGCCTGACTCCAATCACTAACTTCACCATTGGCAAGCATTCTCAAACGCCAAAAGTAGCGACCTCGAGGAAGAAAGGTTTTATGAGTTTGCTCATCTCCCAAGATTTTTTCATATCTAATATTGGAAAAATTATTATATTCAGAAACTTGAAGTTCATACTTTTCTGCCTTGTCTACTTTTCTCCAAAAAAAAGAAACTTTTTTTGCCGTATCTGACCTCT
>JAGRAB010000039.1 GCA_020435085.1 Bdellovibrionales bacterium
TTTTCATTTTTCAGAAATTCAGAGACAGAAAAACTAATAATTTCACCAGGGAGATGGTTTGCGCCATTAACTGACCACTCTTTTCTCAATTGAAAAATAAATTGATCTTCTAAAATGCCAACCATCTCAGCCGACTCAGGAACAGGAATTAAAATTAATTTTTCAAGGTCTTTGAGATAATAATTACTGCCTGTGAAAAATGTTTTACTTTGGGTGATGACAGGGTGAACATAATGCTTTCCTATTTTTACAGAGGTCCAAATTCCAACGTCCTTTGTATTTCCGTGAAAAACCTCTTTCGCTTGTGAGAGTGGAGTTCCTCGTCGCCAAACTTTGACAACAATGGGGTAGCCAGAGTCACTCACAGTTCCCTCCCCAAAGTTGGTTCCCACAAGAATATGGTTTTTATCAAGCCAAGAATAATCAGATTTTCCCTGTGGAAGTTCGAACCCACCCTTAACAAATTTTTTCTTTTTAATATCAAATTCACGCATAACAGAGGCATCTGTTCCGCCTCGAGATAACGTCATAAGGCAACGTTCAAATTGAGGGGGAAGGCATCGCGCCCCTTTATAAACCCAATTTTCTTTTTCAATTTCGGCAAGTTTATCAATATCCAACACTGTTTCCCAGCGTGGGAATTTTCGTTTAAAACTGGCAAGAGTGGCTCGCCTCCAAACACCTCTGACAGATTTTTTGTCTTGCCAAAAATTGTAAACATAGCCACCAAAATAACTGGGGTTTGGAATGCGATCTTTTGATGTTAAAATTTTTGTCATTTGTTTTTTAAGAGGTTCATAACGATCATCTTTTGAGACGTACGAAAGGGTTTGCTCATTTTGTTTTTTCGCCCAAGAAATTGAAGCATCACCCTCAATATCTTCAAGCCATAAGTGATTGTCTTTTAATACTGATGTTTGGCACCCAGTCATAAAAATAAGAATTCCAACGAAAAAAAAGAAAATGCACTTCACCTAAGCCCCCATCCTGAAAAGGTACCTGCTTCCTTTTTTGGGCCACTATGTGTTAAGCCTGTAAATTTAATGCGGCGTGGTCCAAAAAAGGAAGCAGGTACCTTTTTGCTTTTTCTTTTTAAGCTAAATAGGTGTAACGAGACAAGCCTTCTTCGTATCTTTTAATAAGAAGTCGTGCATCGCTAGGGGTCAGAACGCCACTTTCAATACCCTTCTCTGTGGATTTTCTCACTCTTTCCAGCATTTCGGCTTTATGAAAGTCCACATAGGCAAGAACATCTTGAATATCATCACCTTGAACAAAGCGGTCCACAGAGTAGCCATTTTCTTTTACTGAAATATGAACGGCATCGGTATCGCCAAAAAGGTTATGCATATCACCAAGAATTTCTTGATAAGCACCTGTCATGAAAACTGCCATATAATATGGTCGAGAAGGATCGTTCTTGTGAACGGGAAGAAATGAGTGGGTGCCACCATCTTTTGAGTCAATAAAGCTATCAATATTTCCATCACTATCGCAGGTAAGATCAGCCAGTACGGCACGACGACTGGGTTTTTCTTCCAAGCGATGAATAGGCATAACGGGAAATACCTGATTTAGGGCCCAGCTATCGGGTAAACTTTGAAAAAGTGAGAAATTACAAAAGAACGTATCGCAAAGTTCACTTTCAATTTCAAAATAAATACTTTCATGTTCCTCATCATTTTGAATCATGTCGGCGATTTTAGTTGCCGTAGCCCAGTAAAGATCTTCGGCTTTCGCGCGCTGTTCGAGAGAGAGGACTCCATAAGCAAAGAGTTGTTTGGTGTCGCGCTTTTTTTCTAACAAATCATTGTAAGATTCATTGATATTTTTTTTATTCACAGATTGAAAGATTTCATAAAGCTCACGAACAAGAGGGGATTCGCCACGGACATCTGTTAAAGAAATTTCAGGTTGGCGTAACTCATTTCGGCCAACGACATCAAAAATGAGCATTGATGAATGGGCGACGAGTGAGCGTCCTGATTCAGTGACAATATTGGGGTGGGGAATGTTTTTTTCATCACAAACCTGTTGAATTGACCAAACGACATCGTTGGCATATTCTTGTTCATCATAGTTTCTTGAATTATCAGATTTGCCTGAGCCATCATAATCCACACCAAGTCCACCGCCGACATCAAGATATTTAAGAGTGGCTCCCATATTCCAGAGTTCCGTATAAAAACGAGCACCTTCACGGATGGCCGATTTGATAGAGAGAATACTTGGAATTTGACTCCCAATATGAAAATGCAAAAGTTGAAGGCAGTTGAGCATGTCTTCTTTTTTTAAAACTTCGATGAAATAAACAATTTCAGAGGGTGTTAAGCCAAATTTAGATTTGGTCCCAGAGGTTTCTGCCCATTTGCCTTCGGCTTGACTATTTAATTTTGCTCGTAAGCCAATTTTAGGGCGTATGCCTAATTCTTTTGAGGCCTCAATAATCATTTGCAATTCTGTCCAACGATCCACCACGATAATTGTATTACGTCCCATTTTTTGTGAAACGAGGGCCATTTCAATATATTCTTTGTCTTTAAAGCCATTACAAATAATAAGAGCCTCTGGGTTTTCCAGCATGGCAAGAGCAATGAGGAGCTCTGGTTTACTTCCCGCCTCTAAACCAAAATTATAAGGGGTTCCGTATTCAACAATTTCTTCAACGAGATGTTTTTGTTGGTTCACTTTCACTGGGTACACACCCTGAAAGCGACCCATGTAATTGGTGCTCTCAATGGCATTTTTAAAGCAAGAATTAATAAGTTCTATTCGTGATTTTACAATATCTGGAAATCGAAGCAAAATAGGAACGCGAATACCACGTTGTTTTAAATCTTCAGTGACTTTTAAGAGGTCGACGGCAGGGCCTTTAGTACCATTGGGAGTTAAAATGACATTTCCAATGTCATTAACACTAAAATAACTATTCCCCCAATAATCCAAACCATAAAGTTCCGCACTGTCTTTTGGAGACCAAGACTCTGAAACTGTATCAGCCAATTCACATCCTCCCGTAAGCTCTTTACGGATTATATGGCATATTGGAACTTACTTGACAATCAAGTTCAGGATGCGACCTGGTCGATAAATGACTTTTACGATATTTTTTCCGGCTAAAGCGTTTTGAACCGCATTTTGAGCCTTGGCTAAGGTAATGGCTTCAGTTTCGCTGGCATCAACACCGATTTCAACTGTACCTCGCATTTTGCCATTCACTTGAACTCCCATGGTGACAACGTCATCGACACAAAGCTTTGGGTCAAACTCTGGCCATTTTGCTAAAGAGACAAGGCCTTGGCCTCCGAGCCTTTCCCAGAGCTCTTCAGAGAGGTGTGGAGAAAATGGGGCCATTAACTGAGCCAAACTTCGCAAAATAAATCGAGGCCGGAGTTCTATTTTATAAAGCTCATTAACAAGAATCATCATTTGGCTAATGGCCGTATTAAAACTGAGGGACTCAATATCTTCGCCGACCTTTTTAATTGTTTTATGAAAAGCTTTAAGAAGCTCTTCAGAAATTTCAGTGGGATTGATATCTGCTGTGAGATCTTTATCATCATCTGAAAAGCAAAGCCTCCAAACGCGGTCTAAAAACCGGCGAATACCAACAACGCCTTTGGGATCCCAGGGCTTACTTTTTTCAAAAGGACCCATAAAACATATATACATGCGAGCCGTATCGGCCCCGTGCTCTTCAATGACATCATCAGGGTTGACGACATTGCCTCGAGATTTCGACATTCTTTGACCATCGGGACCAAGAATATCACCCTGGTGGGCTAATTTTTGAAAGGGTTCATCGTGAGAAACAAGGCCGGCATCAAATAAAACTTTTTGCCAAAAGCGAGCATATAATAGGTGGCCAACAGTGTGTTCGGGGCCGCCAATATATAAGTCGACCGGCATCCATTGTTTTTGTTTCTCAAAATCAAAAGCGGCTTCGGGGTTATGTGGATCGCAATACCTTAAAAAATACCAAGAAGAACCTGCGGAGCCGGGCATGGTATCGGTATCGCGTCGACCTTTTCGGCCATTGGGGCCCATGTAATTCACAAAATCGTCAACACGCGCGAGAGGTGGCTCTCCCTCTTCAGACGGCTCGTAATCTGCGACTTCAGGAAGGAGTACAGGAAGCTCAGCTTCGCTCAGTCCTTCAGTTCCTTCGGGATAATGGATAATAGGAAAGGGTTCGCCCCAATAGCGTTGGCGGCTAAATAGCCAATCACGCAATTTGTATTGGGTTTGTTTTTTACCCAATTGATTTTTTTCTAACCACTCAATCATTTTTGTAATGGCGTCTTGTTTATTGAGACCATTTAAAAACTCTGAGTTAACGAGTTTTCCATCGCCAGAAAAAGGCAGGTCAGAATCGCTTTCAATTACGCGCAAAATAGGGAGCTCAAACGTTTGTGCAAATTCAAAATCTCTTTCATCATGGCCTGGTACCGCCATAATGGCTCCAGTTCCATAATCCATTAAAACATAGTCGGCAATCCAAATAGGAATTTCTGTTTGGTTGACGGGATTAATTGCATAGCCGCCAGAAAAAATACCGGTTTTTTCTTGGTTCGCTTTGCGATCAATTTCACTTTTACTGGCTGCTTTTTGAATATAGTCATCTACTTTTGCTTTTTGATCTGCACTGGTGAGAGAATTTACCAGCGGATGTTCTGGAGCAATCACCATAAATGTGGCTCCAAACAAGGTATCTGGTCGAGTCGAAAAAACTTCTAAAGATTCTTTTTGTCCTTTGAGTTGAAATTGAATGGTCGCACCTATAGATTTACCAATCCAGTTGCGTTGACCTTCTTTTGTTCTTTCGGGCCAATCAATGCGATCAAGCCCTTCAAGCAAGCGTTCGGCATAGTCAGTGATTTTTAGCATCCATTGTTTCATTGGGCGTCGGATAACGGGGTGCCCCCCACGTTCACTTTTACCGTCAACAACTTCTTCGTTGGCAAGTACTGTACGAAGTGCAGGACACCAGTTCACAGCGACCTCTTTTTGATAGGCTAGGCCTCTTTTATAGAGTTGAAGAAAAATAAACTGTGTCCATTTATAAAAGTCAGGTTCGCAGGTAGAAATTTCACGACTCCAATCAAAGCTACATCCAAGCGATTTGAGTTGGCGTCGAAAATTTTCAATGGCTTCTTGTGTTGTTTTTGCCGGATGAATTCCCGTTTTAATAGCATACTGTTCAGCAGGAAGACCAAAGGCATCATATCCAAAGGGGTGAAGGACATTAAAATCTTTGGCCCTTTTATAGCGGGCGACAATGTCTGTGGGTGTGTAAGAGGCCAAGTGCCCCACATGAAGACCTGCCCCCGAAGGGTAGGGAAACATATCCAGTGCGTAATACTTTGGACGTTTGTCGTTATCATCTGCAACAAAGCACTGTGCTTTGTCCCAGGCATTTTGCCATTTTTTATCGATATCTTTATGTGAGTAAGTCATGATGGGTACCTTATCAGGGCACTGATAGACCTTCAAGATTGAATTTGCTGACGCTGTTTCGAAAGCCCCAGACTCAGGGATGGTTTTGGATAAGGATTTTCATCTATTTTTAGAGGTGCGAAAGGCTAGAGCAGAGAGAAATCACTCTACAGAAGTGCCTGAAATCATTATCATATAACAATGACTTTGCAGGCAGAAAATCAACAAAGAAAAATCCTTGTGGTGGACGACGACGAAGAATCTCGAAAGATTGTCAGTCGTGCTTTGGAGTTTGAAGGCTATCAAGTCGAAACGGCAAGTTCCGGGGATGAAGCTATTTCTAATATGAATACTTGGAAACCCCACTTGGTTCTTTTAGATGTCAGTATGCCGGGTCTGAATGGCATTGAAACCTTAAAGCTTCTTCGTGCTCAAGATGAATATGTTTCATGTATTTTTGTCAGTGGCAAATCAAACCCAGAAGATGTCATTCGAGGGCTTGATACAGGGGCCGACGACTATGTTCGAAAACCCTTTGATGTTCTTGAGTTATTAGCTCGTGTTCGAAGTCAACTGCGTATTAAAGATCTCAATGACCGCTTACAAAAAGCTAACGTCAAGTTAAAAGAGCTTGTAGATATTGATGACCTGACAGGTCTTTTTAATATGAGATCTCTTTATAAGAAATTGGATTTTGAGTTAGAGCGAGCCCAAAGGTACGGAAGACAAGTTTGTGTCCTTATGATGGATATGGACCACTTTAAAAATGTGAATGATAGCAATGACCATCTGTTTGGAAGTTATGTTCTTTCAGAAGTTGGGAGAATCATTAAAGACAATGTGCGAAAGGTAGACTTTGCTGCTCGCTATGGAGGCGATGAGTTCTTAATTGTCCTTACTGAAATTGAGCTCAATGGAGCAAAAGCTTTTGCTGAGCGGCTTCGAGTAAAAATAGAAAATACCGTTTTTAAAAATGAATCGTATTCCATTCGGCTAACAGCAAGTATTGGTTTTGCAATGGCATCGCCGAAACAAGCGGCTGTGGATGGAAGAACTCTGGTCAGGCTGGCCGATCAGCAACTTTATAAAGCCAAAGAGGGTGGACGTAATCGTTACGAATATTTGGTTTGTACGGCAGATGTGTTGGGTGTCTCGACGTCACCAGAAATGTTTCGAAAATCTTAAAGGGTTTTAAAATGGAATCAAAGACAAATCACTTGAGATCCCTTCAAGATAACTTGGAGCTCTTTGAACTTAAAAGTTTAAAAATAAAAACTCTGTTGATTTCGTCTCAAGCATTAAAAAAAAATCCATTAAGAGATTCTTCAAAACGCCGAAATCCTGTGTTACTTCCACTATCAGATCCCCCCAAAAATGGATGGCCTGTTGTTTTTGTACTTTCTGGATATGCTGGAAATGGAACAAAATATTTTTCAGATCGAGGTTTTGATCAAAACTTTGTTCAAAGCCTCGATGCTCTTGTTCATACGGGGCATGCCCCTCAGGCTATTTATGTATTTGTTGATGCATGGACATCATGGGGAGGATCTCAATTTATCAACAGCAAAGGAATGGGAAATTATCAAGATTATATTATTGATGAGTTAGTCCCGGCTGTAAAATCCGAATTTCAGGTGAAAAAAGCCCCCTCGGGTTGGTGTGTTATGGGGGGGAGTAGCGGTGGATATGGAGCTCTTCATTTAGCCAGTTTATTTCCAAATATATTCTCTATAGCGGTAGCGATTGCTCCAGATTGTTTTTTTGAAGCCAGTGTCTTGCCAGAGGTTTACAAGGCCATCCCAATTATTGAAAAAACGGGGGGTGTTCCTGCCGTTTTTGAGTCTTTAAAAAAAGGAACATTTTTGAAAGGTAGGGATTCATTTACTGTCCTCAATGCGATTGCAATGACACTTTGCTATTCGCCGGCAATTAATAAAGACGGACTTGAGTTTCCTATTGATGCAAAAACAGGAAAAATAAAAAGTAGTGTTTGGAAAAAATGGCAATCTAAAGATCCGATTTATTTTTTGAAAATGCGTGAAGAAAAAGTAAAAAAATTAAAAGCTATTTATCTGGATGTTGGAAAAAGAGATCAATTTCATTTGCACTATGGTGCCAGACAAATTAAAGAAACTCTTAAGAAAATAAAAATTTACATTGTCTCCAAACTCACAAAAACCTTTTTCTCTCCAATATTTGCATATCTGATATCAAAATTAAAAAAAAAAAATATGAAAATA
>JAGRAB010000418.1 GCA_020435085.1 Bdellovibrionales bacterium
AATTCCAAAGTTTATCGACGTGGTAGATATTCAATATCCGCAATTAAAGGGGCCAGTTAATGCATTTTAAAACCATTTTTTTTAAATGTAGACAAAACATGTTTAAAATTAAGTGACTTTAAGAGATCTTTCACTTACGATGATAAATTAAAGTTTAAGTCTATTTTTTTCTTAAGACATAGAGCTTCAACTTGTAAGGGTTTTTCATGGCTAAGAAAGTGAAACTCAAAAAATTGCACCCTTGGCGAAAGTGTCCGAAAGGGCAGCATTGGAGAAGTTCTTCAAATGTGAGTGGCTACACAACTTCTAAAGGTAAGACTGTACGTCCATTTTATAGGAAAGGTTCATGCGTAAAAAATCCTTCACGAAAAGATCAAATTTACCAAGAGGAATTAAGTAAAATAGCAGAGAAATACTTTTTTAAATTTGAATCACTTTCAAATGTAGGATTAAGTAAATATCCACAATCCAAAAAGTTTGATCAACTTATTCAAGGGTGGACAAAGTATTGGAATGAAGTATTGAAACCTACAAAGCCTCTAGATCCTCTGCTTGTAAAAGCATTGATTGCTACCGAATCAGGTTTCAAAAGTCGCGTAAAAGTGAATGCTGGAAAAAAAGCAGGAGATGCTCGTGGGTTAATGCAAGTCACTGATTGGACGGTTGAAATCCTTAAAGATGAAAAAGGTGAACTTCGTGATTATTTAGTGAATGTCAATCAAAAGGATATGACCAACCCGACATTAAACATAGCTGCTGGAGTTCGTTGGTTATTTCGTAAACAAGAAACTGCTTCTGCTAAGTTAAAAAAACAGGCTGATTGGGTTTGGACGGTTGCGGATTATAAAAGCTACCTGGAAGAGTATCGTAAGAATTCTCATCATGAACAAATGAATAAATTTATTAAGACATATGAAGTTCTCAAAAAAGGTGGGGGCAGTAAACCATGATAAATTCCAAACAAGTGGTATTGAGATTATTTTTCATTATTCTCATGGGTGCATTGAATCTTTCAATGATTTATAAGGAATACGATGGGAACATTTTTTTAACAGAGGAAGATTTATTGATTGAAGAAAAATCAAATTATCCAAAATCACCCATTAATGTACAAGATTCAAATGAGCATTTTATACCTTCATATAATGAGTGGATGTGTTTTTCTACAGAGAATATGACTCTCACTTGCTCAGAGCATGTGTTTGATGAAATCAAAAAAGTTCCAATGATTGCGTCGTATAAAGGGAATGAGGCTTTTGAATTTGAACCATCATCGGCCGACGCAATTCCTTGTGAAAAAACTCTCGAGACATGGGTTCAACTGTTTGAGGGACAAAATGAATTTTGTGTACTTGCTGCATATCTTCAGGAGTTAAACTCTGAAGATCAAAGGGTGGGGTATGGGCGAACTTTGTGGATTTTGGATGCAATTAAAACAGCTCATGGGTACTGGATGAACCCTTCTCTTCTTAAGAGAATCAATCAAGAAGACTAATTCGCATAAAAAATATTGGTCTATAAATTGCTATTAAAAGTAGAGTGCATAAGTCCATAATTTCATTAATATTTATTTTGAGCTTTTCTTTTATGTCGACGGCTCAAGAGTCCTGTGGGCCACTCTTGAGTGCGACGATCACTCAAGAGGCTCTCATTCAAAGAGCCAGTGAGGTCGAAAAGTATCTTGAGCGTCAAATAATGAATCAAGATCCATTTATTTCAGGTCCTGCTGCCGAAAAATACACACAATTACAAAGCCTTATTGATCGTCTTTTAAGTGTTCAGCCGAGTGACAAAAAGCAGCTCGCCTCCATAGCTCAAAATATCAATCAATTATTAAAAATTTCTACAGAAGAAGAGCCACAAGCCACCATTCAAAAGCCAATGACTTGGGAAGATCTGATGGCTGATTCGTCTTTGATTCAGGCAAATATATCTTATCCTGTGGATACAGTTTCTGGACGAAGTATAAATGTGAACATTACTCAAGAAATTGTAGAGCTTTAT
>JAGRAB010000419.1 GCA_020435085.1 Bdellovibrionales bacterium
AAGCTCACCTATAAATATAAAATTAGATCGGGATGGGATCAATAAATATTGACCCCATCCAGTTAAATAAAAAGCACTCCAGTAAAGCCTTTTAAGAGATTTCAAAGTCATTCTAAAGACCCCTCGCTGGAGGCATTTTGAGCCGTTATTCTTGGCTTTGACGGCTTTCTTTTTTGGCTCTTGGGAGCGAGGTCATCAATTTTTGAAACAAGCTCTATAAACTCATCTGGAGTCTTCGCTTTTTTGTTTGCCCATGCAAGATAACTCTTCTTGTCAAAAAGATCAGCCTCAAGTCTCTTCTTTTCCCTCTCAAAATACTTGTCGCAAAAATTCACCAAAATTGCACCCGCAACTTTCGATGGGGTAAGAGTTAGGTGGGAGCCCTCCCTTTCGAGGACTCCTATCATTTCATTTAGTTTTTCTTTTCCTAATCCGTCCAAATACAATCGCCCAGACTTGGTTGGCTTTCTCATTGTCGCTTTTTTCTTTTGGGGCTGCCAATATTGAACTGAGGATTTCCAATAATAGACCAGACCTTGTGACCTTGGATGAGCTTTCTACCATCGTCAGCCGTGTGCGTTTCGACATAATCCTCCCGCACTTGTGGCGATGAGACAAAGGTATCAAACTTTTTCAAATCAATGTTGTCAAAGCCTGTTGAGATTCCATGTGATTCCAAATTGAAAAGAGTCTCGCGCCGAACTTGACTCTCTTTTTTATCAATCACCTTATGTATTATATATCCTGTGATACCACCCACGACTGCACCAATACCAGCTCCTCTCAAAGTGACTTGTTGATGATCCTTGGTTGCCATTGCTGATGCAGTTGCAGCACCCATAGCTGCACCTGTCCCTGCACCCAAGAATGTTGATCGTTCTACACTTGCACACCCCAAACTTCCCAAAATAATGACACACAATATGGTTCTCGTAACTTTACTAATCTTGCACCTCCTTATAGGTCTACTGACTTTCACTCAGATTTATGTCTAAAAATTCAAATCTGAGTAAAATTAACGAGTTATCAAAACTAATGACATTTTTGACTGTTGTTTGAGACAACATCTTAAACAACAGCTTGTGAAACACAGAAAATAGAAGGACAACCTTCACTGATGGTCCCTCAGTGGAAGCTCTATTTTTCTAGACAATGAATTTTCCAACGAAACTAAATCTCTTCCTGACAGAAAATGATCCAATGTCGCACCGAAAATGATAGATTTTCGGTTTCCTCTAATATCATTGTCATGCCGAAAGATGGACTCTAAAATACGCCTTTCACTCACAATATAAAATACAAATGAAATATCAGGAGACAGATAGTATTCTGAAAGAAGCGATTCATATCTGGTTTTACCTTTTTCCGATTGTTCATACTCAATAGCTCCTGAAAAAATCTTTTGCCCGATTTGGACTCTTAAGAAACCGTCACTATTAAGCCTCAAGTAGTCTTTAAAAGAGTAATTTTTCCCTCCCCAAAGCTCCGATTGCAGCTCATTTTCAGTCAGATAATGCTTTAACCCCTCTAGGCTTCTGCACTTATGACGAATATCCACAAGTGATAGCTCATGGGTAATATTGGAAGACTTCGCCTCCATTCGTGGAAGATCAAAATCATAAATGATGCCTGACCGCAGAGCC
>JAGRAB010000420.1 GCA_020435085.1 Bdellovibrionales bacterium
ATATTTGTTAGGACCCCATTGTGCTTAGGGAAAAGTGCTGAGAGAATATTCTTATGGTGTAGTCTTGTGTTGAGAGAGAATTGGTGTTTACTGCAACTCGCAGTCGCGGGCCAGGGGGGCAAAACGTCAATAAGGTGAATTCGGCAGCTTTGCTCAAGTGGAATTTCGAGAACTCTCAGCTTCTATCGGAAGAAGAAAAGCATTTGGTACGATCAAAACTCGGAGCGCTCATCAATAAAGCAGGGCTGCTTTATCTCCGGAGTGATGAGTTTCGAGATTTTGAGGCGAATAAGCGTCGTTGCATTGAAAAAATTCATGAACTTCTAGGAAAGGCTTTTTTTAAACCAAAAAAACGCAAGAAGACGAAGCCTACTCTGGCCAGCCGAAAAAAAAGATTAGAATCAAAAAAACGACGGGGAGTAACAAAGCAAACCCGTCAAAAGGTCAAATGTTAGTGTTCATTAGCATTAGAACGTTTGCATATGAGGCCGGCAGTACAAAAGAGCTTGTCTTTTGAGGGCACATTGGCCTGATGGGCAACTTCTTTACGGGGGTCACAGTAAGATGGATTCGCTACAAAACGTGTTGTCCCAATGGATTTAATGTAAACTTCACCATATTGCTGCACGTAGGACTGGAGCTGATCACAAGTGTAATCAAGAGACCGAATTACAATTTTGTCTGCCTGCGCCCAGGGACCTGAAAACATCCAAATCGTCATCGTTAATAACAAATACTTTTTCATTGCCACTCCCTTCCTCTTTGCAATTTTTTAGCAGTCGACCTCATCGAAGGCAATCTCTGGCGCAAGACGCCAAAAACCTGTTTCAAAATTTGATTTGTTATCGATGTATTATGTTTTTTTGCACAGTAGGTAGTTAAGAAAGTTAGACATTCTCTTCACGAGTTCCTCAAAGGATTATCTGGGAATTTTGATAACATAAAGAAGGTTTTTTAAAGGAGGACTCTTATGGGAAAAGATTTATATGCACAACTGAGAGAAGAACATCAAGGAGTGAAGGACTTATTAACCCAGGCTCTTGAGTGTTCGGAAGAAGAGCGGGAAGGTATTTTGATTCAAATTGAAAGAGAATTTATTCCTCATGCAAGAGCCGAGGAACAAACACTCTATTCACTTCTCCAAGAAAGAGCTGGTAGAAGGAATTCACCGCAGGCCATGGACATCGTTAATGAAGCTTTCGAAGAGCATGAGGTTATTGATCAACTCCTTTTCAATTTGAAAGAGACCTCCGTAGAAAGTGAACGTTGGGAAGCACAAATGAATATTTTAAAAGAAAATATTGAACATCATCTTCAAGAAGAAGAGGGCGAACTTTTTAAAAGAGCTTCAGAGTTCATTGAAAAACATGAAATTTCTGAGATCTACGAGGAATATAAAGAGGCAAAAGAGCAATTTAAACAGGAACTTCCCAGCCAACGTCAGGTGTTTCAGAAAATTACACCTTCCGATCACGCATTTCGACCACGAGCCTGATGCGTGTGGGTTGCACAGCTTGATAATCATGTTCTGTGTGTTGGAAGTTTCGCCGGTATTCGTCAATCGGAAAATGAGACGAGACTTGTTGGGCACGATCAAAATATCGTAGATCTTCGCTATTGGCATCTGATGAGGGGGGCCAAGGCTGAAAATTAGAATACTTTCTTGCTTTCATGGGGGCCTCTTTTGCTAAAGGTTTATAATCTTGATTTATTAAAAACTATAATTCGACATTTTAATTGAAGAAAGTGTGTATATGCTAAGGACTATTTGTCACGAGATTGTCGAATCTATAATTGAGATGTTTTAAAATACCCAAAAGTATTAAATTAATTGCAAGATTATTCGGCAATATAATTATTTTTTATTTAACTATCGATGCTAACCTGAATTTACAATATGGCAGGAGGTATCTATGCCCAGATCAAATAGTAATTGTACAGGATCGAAGGGTGATTATTCTGGCCGTGGCCCCAAGGGTTGGAGGCGTTCTGACGAAAGTATTTATGATCATGTTTGTGAGTGCCTAGAGGATCATCCTGATATTGATGCCTCAGATATTTCGGTGAAGGTGAAGGGAGGAGTGGTTTTTCTTGCGGGGCGAGTGGATCATCGGTCGACAAAACGTCTTGCTGAAGATGTGGTTGTCTCGGTGGCCGGGGTGAAAGATGTTCGTAATGAGCTTCTGGTGGATGAAAGCTTTTTTGATCACAATGAAAAAAATTTTCATATTGTGGTCCCTTCTCTCAAAGAAAAGAAGGTCACGAATCTACTCTCAACATCCAAAGAACTAGGTTTTGAGGCAATAGCCGGTTTTAAAGATCCAATAGATGATACCGAGGCACACCGCTAAGATGACCGCAATCATACTGAGACTGACCGCCACGGTGACATCGCCTTGTTCGTAAAAGCTCCATCGAAAGCCACTGATCAAATACACCATAGGATTTGCCAAAGAAATTCGATACCAAAAATCTGGCAGCATATGGATCGAATAAAACGCTCCCCCTAAAAAAGTCAGGGGTGTGATTACTAGGAGAGGAATAAGTTGAAGCTTTTCGAATCCGTCAGCCCAGATACCGATAATAAACCCAAAGAGACTAAAGGTAAAACAGGTGAGAATAAGGAATACAAACATCCAAATGGGGTGTGCAATGTGAAGATTCACGAAAAATGTTGAAGTGGCGAGAATGATCAAACCGATAATTACTGATTTGCTAGCCGCTGCACCTACGTAGCCCATAACAATCTCAATCATTGAAATAGGGGCAGAAAGAACCTCATATATAGTGCCTGTGAATCTTGGGAAGTAAATTCCAAAAGAAGAGTTAGAAATACTTTGAGTCAAAACGGTCAGCATAATTAGCCCAGGGACAATA
>JAGRAB010000008.1 GCA_020435085.1 Bdellovibrionales bacterium
TTAAACAGTTCATGAATTGTTATGTTATCACCATCTAAAATGTATCGCTCTCCAGACCGTCCCACATCCCAAGCTTTCAAAGTTGCCGCGATGACATCTTCAATGGCAATAATGCTCACTCCTCCAGATGTATAAAAAGGGAACTCGCCACGAGCCACTTTTAATTGAGTTTTTCGACTCCCTTTTTTTGCATCACCGGCACCATAAATAGTAGAGGGGTTAAGGGCAACAGCATCAATGTCATTGATGTGGGCGGCAGATAAAACAATTTCTTCGGCAATTCTTTTGGTTTCAAAATAACCGAGATTTAAGTTTTTTATATCGTAGTTGGAGTTTTCGTCGAGAGGATGAGAGCCATCCTTACTGGCTCCAATAGCGACTACGGAGCTCATATAGACCAGTCGTTGGGCGTTTGTTTTTTTTACAGCAGAAACAACATTACGAGTACCTTCAATATTAACTTGATTCATTAACTGTCGTTGCGCCTTTGAATATCCAATCACGCCAGCAAGGTGAAAGACGGTGGTTTCTGAATTTATGAAACTTTCAAAAGAACTAAGCTGAGTTACATCTCCAACTTTTAATTCGACACCAAGGCTTTTTAATTCCAGACATTGGGCGGGGTTTCGAACAAGGGCGGTGACTTGATGTCCTTGCTCAATGAGTTTTTTTGCCAGGCACCCGCCGACAAATCCTGTCGCTCCAGTAATAAAAACTTTCAAAATTCAACCTTTCAGAACTATAAGACCTAAGTTGGAGTTTCTCGTTTCATTTCTTGCTTAGTTTAATGTAGCAATTGGCGACCTATAATATCAATGATAGTCTTAGAGAAAGTCATGGAGGATCAAAAATGTCACAAAATCTGCTTAAAAATGTTTATCTTTTTAAAAATTTGACAAATTCTGAGATGGAAACTGTAAATGAAGCGGGTATGGCAAAAACTTTTAATCCAGGTGATGATATTTTTAGTCAAGGAGATACAGCAAAAGCTCTTTATGTGATTCGCTTGGGGTCTGTAAAAATTCATCAAAAAAGCTCATCAGGAGATAATATTGAAGTAGCAAACTTGGGGTCAGGAAGCCATTTTGGAGAAATGGCGTTTGTAGATGACGAGCCTCGATCGGCTTCGGCAACAGCCATTGAAAAAACAGAGCTCGTTGTTCTAGACTATCAAAAACTCAAGGCTGTTCTCGAAGAAAATCAATCAATAGCGGTACACTTTTATCGAGAATTAGCACATTTTCTCTGTGGGCGACTTCGAGTGACAACAAATGATCTCAGTTTTGCGCGAGAAAAAAACCTGAGTCACTTCTAAAAGAGAGGAAAGCTCCGTGGATAAAACAACAGGAGTTGGAATACTCATTGGCATAGGGGCTATTATTCTTGCAAATGCCATTGAAGGTGGCCATTTTGGAGCTCTTTTTCAACTGACGGCAGCGATTATTGTTTTTGGAGGAACTGCCGGGGCAACAATTGTTTCACATCGAAAAGAAGATTTGGTTTTGGCTGTTCGACTTTTAGCGATGAGCTTTAAAAATCAAGAAAAAGTCTCCGCCAAAGAGCTTTCTAGCGAAATAATGAACTGTGCAAAACTTGCAAGAGCAGAAAGCCCATTGACATTAGAAACGAGAATTAAGTCGTTTAAAAGTCCATATATGAAAACGGTTTTTAGATATTTAATTGATGGTGCGGATCCAACACAATTAAAAGAGGCTTTTGAAAAAGAGCAAGACTTAGACTATGCATTAAAAATAGGAGCCGCAAAGGTGTGGACTGATGCCGGTGGTTATGCACCAACGATTGGAATTTTGGGTGCTGTATTGGGACTCATCCATGTTATGAGTCAGTTGACAGATACATCGGTACTTGGGAAAGGTATTGCTGTGGCGTTTGTTGCAACAATTTATGGTGTTGGATCAGCAAACCTCATTTTTTTACCTCTAGCAAATAAGATTAAAAAACAAATTCAATATGAAATGAACCTGAAGGAAATGATTCTTGAGGGAGCCTTAGCTATTTTAAAGGGTCAAAATCCATATTTGATTCAAGAAAAAATGAATGCCTATGTAAAAACGGGCGAAGAGGAATTGGTGAGTTGAAAAAAAGAAAATGGAGCGAAGACCATGATAGTGAAAATCATGAAAGATGGCTCGTCTCTTATGCGGATTTTATCACTCTCCTCTTTGCTTTTTTTATTGTTCTTTATGCAACCTCCGAAAGAAATACACAAAAAACTCAAGAGTTTCAAAAATCATTAAAAAAATTTTTAGTGAAAGTGAGTGGTTCTCTGGGGGGTGAGGGGACCATTCTCAATGAGGGAGAAAAGCACAATACACCGATTGCGCCGCCTATTCGCACCTTTAAGACAGCTTCAAATGAGGCGAATGAGGTTGTTGATAAATTAGAAAAATTTGTTGAAGAAAATATCTCTGAAGAAAAAAGAAAGTCTTATATTTTAGATATTTCTCACGATGTGTATGGGGTTCGGCTGAGTCTGGATGGTTCGAAAATCTTTGCAGAGAACTCGATTCTTTTAGAAACAGAGTCTTTAAAAATAGTTGATATGATTATTTTTTTATTAAAGGACTTAGGAAATAAAATCATTGTTGAAAATCATGTGGACCGTACATCAAAACGTCCTAAGCCTTTTGATAATGATTGGAAACTTTCGGCGGCACGCTCAGCTCAAATTGTTGATTATATGGTTCGCAAACATGGGTTGAATTCACAAAATCTTGCAGCACTCGGACTTGGCAGTGAACAGCCCATTTATCCCAATGATGATATCAAGCTAAGGAGTAAAAATCAGCGATTGGAGTTTTTAATTCTTACTGAAGAGAGCCCTTTTTAATTTAAAAAATTGAGAGCCAGTTCCTTTTATTTATACTCTCGAATAATCGTTACAGACTTCATAACCAATGGCTTGAGCGGTTTATTATCACCTGGGCTGACTGGAATTTTTGAAGCGGCCTCAACGACATCATACCCTTCAACAACTTGTCCAAATATGCTGTGGCGATTGTCAAGGTGCGGAGTTTTTGCAACGGTAATAAAAAACTGGCTGCCATTGGTATTTGGACCGGCATTAGCCATTGAAAGGATACCAACCTTATCGTGTTTTAAGTTGGGATGAAATTCATCTTTAAATTGAAATTGCTTTCCTGGCCCACCGGTTCCCGTTCCCAGAGGGTCTCCCCCTTGAATCATAAAACCACGAATGACTCGGTGAAAAGTGAGACCATCATAAAAGCGTCGTTTTGTGAGTTTTCCAACGTCACCTTTTGTTTTATCGCTTTCAACAAATTTTTTTGTTCCTTCAGCAAGCCCGACAAAATTATCAACGGTGTTTGGAACACGTCGAAAAAATAATTCCGTTTTAAATTTTCCGAAAGGTTTTCCATCATATGTTAATTCAAAAAGGGCATACATTTTTTTAGGAACTCCTTTGTGTTTTTTTACGGCATCAGCATCATTAGCGGTTGTTGCTTCTGCTGTTTGTGCATCGGCGTTTTTTAATTGAGGGGATGTATTTGTGGTCTTTGATGCCGGCGTGTCGGCATGGGAATTAATTGAAAATAATAAAAATGCGATAATATAAATGATAAATACGGTTCCTATGGAGTACGAATTTCGCCACGCCGAAAGTTTTTTCATGAATGCTCCCCATTCATTTGTTTCTCAATATCTTTTAACTGGACGTTAATCCTGCTGGTGAATGGGGTCAAGATTTTTAAGAATCTGCTCAGATCTTGTAAGGGTTTGTAATAGTTTAGAAAATACCTTTTCGGGAAGAGTATTTTCAATTTGAGCTATGCGCGACAGCGATTCGCCGCCAAGAGTCATTGTTGTATTTGAACTATCTGTAATCAGTCTTAAAAGCTCTTCTGATTTTTTTAAAATTTTGTAGTGTTCCAAAAGTTCGTCGGCTTGGGCTTGCCAAAGAGGGTCGCTTTTGGTCAGTAGCGAGAGAAGCTCGACAGTTGCGCATTTTGTTGGCAGGATTTGTTTTTTGAGAATAGAAATTTGGATCGCAAACTCAATATCAATGAGACCTCCAGCAGAATATTTAATATCCAGTTTTTCTTGGTTTGAAGGCTTATGAAGTTCCAAACGAATTCTTTTTAATTCTGCGAGGTCTTGAGGCGTTAGGGGTTTTGAAAAAATAAGTGAAGGTTTCCAAGAGGGAAGGGCTTCAAGTGGCCGCATGCGAATATAACTTTGTCTTTCCCAAGGCTGGGCTTGATTTTCAAAATATTCAATAAGTGTTTTAACAGAAACAAGCAGTGGACCAGATGATCCAGATGGGCGGAGACGTAGGTCAATATTATAAATTTTGCCACCACGTTGAGGGCTTGTCAGATAATTTAAAAAACGCTTAGCGGCTCGATGATCGTCGCCATTAATTTCCCCATTTTTTACGAGAATAAAATCAAGATCAGATTTGTAGCCAAGTTCTTGAGAGCCCCATTTGCCAAGAGCAACAATTGTGAATTGAGCTTGAGGAATTTCCTTTAAGACGATTTTTTTTAAGTCCCGTGCAATTTCATCGGCCGTATCTGACAGTTGTTTTTGCACGAGAGGGGTTGAGAAAGTTTCAAAAAAATCAATGGCTGAATGAATTTCAGCCAACTGCCTTTTTTCAAAAAGAATCTGTAAGGACTCCTCAGTATCATCAGAAAGCTCATGAAGACCGTAGAGAAAACTATCAATAAGTTCTGGACGTGAAGCGATGACTTGTCCCATGTAGGGAGAATGTGAAAAAAGAATAACGAGCTTATTGAGTAATTTTTGATTTCTTAAAATTAAAGTAAAAAGAGTTGATTTCGCTCGGGCGGACCGCACGAAGTCTAAAAATACGGCAAGAGCTAAATCTTTATTGTGAGCAATAAGAGACAGTTGATTAACAAAGGTAAATAAGAACTCTTTTCTGATAAGTTCATCTCGATTCTTTTTGTGCGAGAGAGCAGATTTACTAATAATTTCGGGCCAGATACTTTGAATAGAGTTATCAGAAAAGCCAAGAGTTTTGAGCCAATGCGATTGTTGGTCGAGAGTTTTGGGAAGGTGGGTATGGTTGACGTCAATGCA
>JAGRAB010000040.1 GCA_020435085.1 Bdellovibrionales bacterium
CCTGTGCGTCTACCAATTTCGCCACTCGGGCACATAAATTTTTTGATTCAGATGGTAGATATATCTACCATTTTTTTAACTCCATCTACCAAAACGGCTCTAACTCCTTATATTCACAAAACTTAAAAAAGAGCCGCATATTTTTAAGTCCTGTGCGTCTACCAATTTCGCCACCGGGGCATATTTTTTAATGACTTCAATATTCAGCCATGTGAGAACTTACCTTCTTAACTAAAAACTGTGGCGAAATCACTAAAAAGTTTTATGAAATTTCATATGACTCAAATAGACTTTGAAAAAATTAAAGAAAAAAAGCTTCATAAGGCTCTTTCTCTCTCTGGCCCTCAAACAGTTGGTGTGGTTCGCAATCGTTGGGGTCATTGCCTGTTTTTAGTGCTGATAACTGTTCTTTTGAAAATGTATTTTGGTCAGTGGCATAATCCACAAGGCGTTATCCGCCCCGGCAATGAAACACTCACCCTGATTGCCACATTAGGAGACTTTGCTATTGACCTTTTTATGAGCATTTACGTTCTTATTCTAGCCCCCCTCACAGTCCTTGATTTAGAGGCAAGGCGACCTTTTCGATCGGTTTGGGCATGGAGCCACCAAACCCTTTGGCCACTGACCATTGAAGGCCTTCGCGTTTTAACATTTACCCTCTTGTGGTCACTCGCACTTATCATTCCAGGTCTTTATAAAATGGTTCGCTATAGCTTTGTTCCTTTTGTTGTTATGTTTGATCCCCAATATGAAAATGAGGACGCTCTCGAGCGATCTCATAAATTAACTGTTGGCGTTTTCTGGGTGATTTTGCTGGTAATGATTGCCAGCCAAATCTTAAGCCTTCTTCTTTTACTCCCTAACGAACTTTTTACGGGAATGGCTCAGCATGTCGTAAGATTTTTTACCACATTATTGACGCTGGTTTTTTCGATTTATACGCTCTTAGTTTCGTTCAATATCTACCGGATACAAGCCGCACAAACTACTGTGGCTGTGGAAGAGGGAGGCTCAAATGGAACTCATGTTTAATTTCGAAGGACTTATCTCACGGGGTAAAGGCTACACTTATGATGACGTCTTACTCGTCCCCTCCAAGTCTGATATGCGCTCGCGACGAGATCCTGATTTATCTTGTCAACTCACCAACAACATAAAAATGAACCTTCCTTTTATTTCTGCCAATATGGACACCATTACTGAATCTCCCATGGCCATTGGAATGGATCAACTGGGTGGCTTTGGCATTATTCATCGTTTTATGTCGATTCGAGACCAAGTCGATGAAGTCAAAAAAGTTAAAGAAGCTGGCATAAAAAATATTGGAGCTAGCATTGGTGTTAATGGCGAATGTAAAGAACGCGCGGGAGCTCTTGTTGAGGCTGGTGCCAATGTTCTCACGATTGATATTGCTCATGGTCACTCTGTTTCTATGCTCGAAACTCTTGATTGGTTAAAGTCTGAGTTTCCCAACATTGATGTGATTGCTGGAAACGTGGCCACTCCAGAGGGAACTCTCGACTTGATTGAGGCTGGTGCCAACGCCGTGAAAGTTGGAATTGGCCCTGGCTCCATGTGCACCACTCGCATGATTACTGGCTGTGGTGTTCCTCAACTCACAGCCATTGCCATGTGTACAAAAGTTGCCAAAACCAAAGGAATTCCTGTGATTGCCGATGGGGGAATTAAAACCTCTGGTGATATTGTCAAAGCCTTAGCTGCAGGGGCCTCAACTGTCATGCTTGGAAGTATTTTAGCTGGAACTATTGAAACTCCAGGATTAATTCAACATGGTCGTAAGCAATATCGAGGAATGGCGTCTCGCGCCGCTCAAGACTCGTGGCGCGGCGGCGTTCCCACTGGCATGGCTCCAGAGGGAGAGTCTACCTCTGTTCCTATAAAAGGTCACTTGTCTGATGTGATTGGAGAACTTGCTGGTGGTTTAAGAAGTGGAATGACATATCTGAATGCCAATACTGTTGCTGAAATTGAAAGCAAAGCTCGGTTTATGGAAATGACTCCTATGGGTTACCAGGAATCCGGAGCACATGGACTAAAGAACTGATTTTTATTCGGTCAAAATTCAAGAACTGAGACTTCTCGCGAGCTTAACGGCTTGCGAGAAAGCTTCTCACCAGTCGTCATTATATTCCCCCTTTACCAGACAACATTGAGCCCTTACCCTGGTTGAAGCTTTGTTTTCTTTTACGTTGTTTCCCTGTTTTACAGGTTTTAAGAAGGCGAAGGATTCGCCGGATTTCCAAGTTTTTCGTTTTTATGCGAGCTCTCAAAGATTGAGAGCTCGCATTTTTTTACACAGCCCCTAATACTACGGTCTTAATATTTGCAAACTCATGAAGACCAAAAGAGCCAAGCTCTCGACCCACGCCTGATTGTTTTTCACCCCCAAATGGAAGCTCTGGAGTGGATTTCACAAAATCATTAATAAAGACCATTCCACTATTGAGATATTTAGCTCCTAAGTCCCAAGCTTTTTGAGTGTCACGAGAAAAAATACCTGAACCCAATCCATACATACTGTCATTGGCTATAGCAAAAGCCGCCTTTTCATTTTTTGCTTCAATAATAGATAAAACGGGTCCAAAGAGTTCCTCATCATAGGCGGGTTGCCCTGGTTGCACAGCTCCTAAAACTGTTGCTGGATAATAAAAGCCTTCTTGATTTTTAGATACGGTTCCAGAGAATAAAACTTTCGCCCCTTTGCGAAGGCTCTTTTTGACCTGATTTTCTAATCCTATTTTTAAATCTTCTCGCGCTAAGGGGCCTAAAGAGGTGCTTGTTACAAGAGGGTCACCAATTGAGTACGTTTTCATTTTTTCTATCACTAAATCAATAAAATCTTTCTTAATAGATTTTAAAACAATCATCCGTTTTGCAGCAACACAACTTTGGCCATTATTTAACATTCTTGAAGTCACCAATTTTTCTGCAGCATTTTCTAAATCGGCGTCTTCCATGATGACATAGGCATCACTGCCACCCAGTTCAAAAACTCCTTTTTTCATATATTGCCCAGCAAGAGAGGCCACTTGACGCCCTCCCCTTGTACTCCCCGTAAAGCTCACTCCTTGCACAAGTGGAGAGGCAATGACTCTTTCTGCTGATTTTTCTGAAATCATCAAATTTTGGTAGATATGCTTTGGCAGGCCTGCTTTTGTGAAACATGTTTCAATCCACTCACTTGTTCCAAAGGTATTGGGTGCATGTTTGAGCAGAATACTATTCCCTGCCATCATCGCAGGAACCGCAAAACGAAATGCCTGCCAAAAAGGAAAGTTCCAAGGCATGATTCCAAATACAATTCCCTTAGGAGAATAAACTATTGAGCTTCGAGAAAAATTGGACTTTATTGAAATCGGACTCAAATATTTTTCTGCATTTTCTGCCAAATAGTCACAAAGCAAACCACATTTTTTAATTTCAGCATGTGCTTGGATAATGGGTTTTCCCATCTCTTGCGTGATGGATTTTGCCGCTTCTTCTCGAAATTTTTCTAAAGCTTTCTTCAGTGGCGTGAGATAAGAGACTCGTTCTTTAATGCTTTTTTCTGACCATTCTTTAAATACTTTCTGACTCTTCGTGAGTTTTTCATCAAATTCTTTATTTGATAAAAACTGATACGAAGCAAGAACCTTCTCAGTTGTGGGATTGATTGTTTTCATAAACTACCTCACAGTTGCGAAGAAATTTTTCATTCACTTGTGGATGAGAATTATAGGAACTACTCATGACAGCCCCATAAGCTCCAGCATCCATCACCGCCAACAAATCTCCCTCTTTTATTTCAGGAAGTTGTCGATCAAAACCAAGAACATCAGAACTTTCACAAATAGGTCCTACAATATCATAAACTCTTTGAGTTTCACCTTTTGTTACCTGTAGAGGTAATATTTGATGAAAGGCTTGGTAAAGACTTGGGCGCATCAAGTGGTGCATCCCTGTGTCTACAATACAAAATTTTTTATAAGGTGTTTCTTTTATATATTGAACTTCTGAGATTAATACGCCTGATCTTCCAACAAGAATTCTGCCAGGCTCACACATTAGTTTTAAAGACCTCTGACCCACACGTTCCAAAACGCCTTGTCCATATTTTTTTATTAAATCAAATTCATGTTCTGGGTCTAAGGAGTGATAGTCAATTCCCACTCCACCACCAATATCAAATGTTTCTAATGAAAACCCTTCACCGTTCCATTGATCGAATATTCTTAACGTTTTCTCAACGGCTTCAAAAATGGCATTTAATTCTCGTAATTGAGAGCCTATGTGCATTGTGATCCCAATAAGATGAAGTGATTCTTTATATTCCAAAAGAATCTCCTTAAGTTCTTTAAAGAAAGAAGCATCCATCCCAAATTTATTTTCACGAAACCCTGTTTTTATATAAGGGTGTGTTTCAGGATTCACATCAGGATTCAATCTGAAAGCAACCTTAGCCTTCACCCCTTTGGTTTTTGCTAAGCTCCCTACACGTCGAAGCTCAGCAGGACTTTCAATATTAATTTGTGCAATTTGAAGATCTAAAGCTTTTAAAATTTCTTTTTTTGTTTTTCCAACACCTGAGAAAACAATCTCTTCCCCTTGAGCTTTTGCAGCACTTGCTTTTTCAAGTTCTCCACCTGAAACAACATCAAACCCAATGCCTAACTGATGGAAAAACTGAAGGAGAAAGTGATGGTCATTGGCTTTCATTGCATAGTGAATTTCAATATTATTATTAAAAGCCATGCGGAGGACATTGGCTCGATTTTCAATATCATCAAGATTGTAAAAGTAAGTCGGGCTCAAATAGCCTTCAGAAAAATAATCTATTAATGCTCGTTGTTTTGACGAACCGTTGATATATAATTTTCCGTCTTTTTGTATATAGGCTTGTGATGCTTTCAACTCTCTCATTAGGATCCTTTTTTAAACATCATCATCAAGATGAAACTCTCTATGAAGCCCTTCGGCGGCTTTTTCTAAATTCTTCTTATCAATGACAGCACTGATTTTAATTTCAGATGTTGTGACAAGATGAATGGGTACTCGGATTGCATCCAACACTTGAAAGAAACGAGCGGCCACACCTGGATGATTTCTCATACCAACACCAATCGTTGAAATTTTGGCCATATCCTTCATTATATCAACACGAGCTGAAGACCCTACCATTTCATCAACAATTTTTTTTGCAAGAAGAGCATCTTCTTCTGAAACAGAAAATGCCAGTCGTTGCCCCTCTTCATTGTGGCTTTGAGTGATAATATCAACAACAATTCCACGCTCTGCCAGAGTGGAAAATAGTTGTGATTTAAAACCCGTTCCAGAGGGTGTTGGAAATATTTTTAGAACAACTGTAGATGCGTCATGTGTCACTGAGGACACCACAGGATTTTCCATTGATTCTCCTTCGGGAACAATCCACGTTCCCTCACGTTCTTCAAACGTCGATCTGACATGCAATTTGACATTAAATTTTACTGCTAATTCCACACAACGAAAGTGTAAAACCTTAGAACCCAATGAGGCCATTTCCATCATTTCTTCATAACATAAGACGGGAATCTCTCTTGCGCGTTTGACAAGGCGAGGATCTGCTGTAAACACAGCTGGAACATCCGTATAAATCTCACAGGCATCAGCCCCAATGGAGGCGGCCAAGGCCACAGCCGTTGTATCAGAACCGCCACGTCCTAAGGTAGTAATTTTAAAATCATCTGTAACACCTTGAAATCCAGCAACTATTGGAACGGTATTTTGATTCACCAATGCTTTTAATTTCTCTCCATCAACACTCTGAATACGTGCTTTTGAATAAATGGAATCCGTTTGAATTCCTAACTGATGCGCCAAAAGAGGCGTTGCTGTTACACCTCTTTTTTCTAGAGCAATACTTAAAAGTGCTATGGAAACCTGTTCGCCCGAAGCGAGAAGCATATCATAACCAGGGCCACGATTCAGAGGGTCAATCTCATGGGCCAGGCGCACCAATCGGTTGGTTTCTCCCGACATCGCACTGGCAACAACGACAGGTTTTTGCCCTTTTTTTATGTCGGCAACAATACGATCTGCCACTTTTTCTATCCGCTCAATAGACCCCACCGAGGTTCCACCAAACTTTTTAATTGTAATCATCATTCTCTCCAATGATCTTAACTACACGATGAAACCCCGCGTGAAAAGAGATTATTTTATAACTTGCCCTAGAATAAGAATAAGGGTTTTATTAGGGATTGTTGAAAGTGAACGAGGATATTCATCTTGAAAAGTTTTGTATTTGGTCACACCGTCAATCAGCTTCCCATTATGGCCTATGAATTTGGAACAAAAGGACCAAAAGTACTTATTTTAGGTGGCGTCCATGGCGATGAAATTGAAGGGGTTCAAGCGGCTTCGGCCCTTTTGCATCGATTTGCCACCAATTTTAGCTATCGCCTTCAGTTAACTATTTGCCCTCAATTTAACTACGAAGGGGTCCTTGCAGCAAAACGAAAAAACCCAAATAATGTGGATCTCAATCGAAATCTACCTACTAATGATTGGACATCTGACGTTGCCCAAGAAAAGTATGATCCGGGGAAAGAAGCAAATAGTGAACCAGAAAATCAAGCCTTGGTTCAATGGTTAGAAGCTCATCACCCCTCCTTGATTATTAGTCTTCACTCTTGGAAACCCATGCTCAATACCAATGGCAACTGCCAAATGGAGGCAGAAGTCATTTCAAAACTCACTGGGTATGAAGTCCATGACTCCATTGGATACCCAACACCAGGGTGCCTTGGCACTTACTGTGGCCTTGAACGAGATATGCCCACCATCACATACGAACTCGAGCGAGGAATGCCAATAAAACCTATTATTAAAAAACATGTCCCAGCAATACTAGAAGCTCTCAAAGTAACAGAAGAAAGACGTTAAAAATGGAAAACTTAAAACAAACGATTGAAACGATTTGGTCTGAGGCTTCCTCTTTAGATTTTACTCAGTTGAGTTCTGAATACACACAAGCGATCTTACAAGCGATTGATCTTCTCGATAGTGGCCAACAACGCGTCTGTGAAAAACAAGCGAATGGCCAGTGGATTGTTCATCAATGGCTTAAGCAAGCTATTCTGCTTTATTTTCGCATTCAAAAAATGAACTCTATTCAAGCTGGTGATCTTCAGTTTTTTGATAAAATTCCACTAAAAACCTGGAGACCTGAAGACGGCGTTCGCGTTGTTCCCCACGCCCTTGTTCGTAAAGGAGCTTTTGTCGAAAAGGGGGCTATTCTTATGCCCAGTTACACAAACATTGGAGCCTACGTAAGCTCTGGTACAATGGTCGACACGTGGGCAACAGTGGGCTCTTGTGCACAAATTGGAAAAAATGTTCACCTTTCTGGTGGCGTAGGTATTGGTGGAGTTTTAGAGCCTGTGCAAGCCGCTCCAGTGATTATTGAAGACAACGCCTTTATTGGAAGTCGATGCATTGTTGTGGAAGGTGTTGTCGTTGAAGAAGGAGCTGTTTTGGGGGCCGGAGTGACGATCACCGCCAGTACCCCGATCTTAGATGTTACTGGAAGCGATGTCAGAGTAACAAAAGGTCGCATTCCTAAAAACTCCGTTGTCATTCCGGGAACTCGCATGAAGTCTTTCCCAGCAGGAGAGTTTGGAACCCCTTGTGCTCTCATTATTGGTCAACGCAATGAATCCACTGATAAAAAAACTTCACTCACGGATGCATTAAGAGAACATGAAGTTTCTGTTTAAGTAGTAGACGATGAATTATCAACAACTCTTAACGTCGTAATGCTTCTGTTGGTGACATTTTTAAAAGCGAACGTACTGGCATGGATGTACCAATCCATGCAAATAAAAGTGAAACACCAAGAACTACTAATACTGTCCATGGGTACACTCGCGCAGGAATCGTTTGGTCATAATAAATACTTGGCAAAACATCTGGTGGGAAATATTGAAGATAAAGACTTAAAATAATTCCAATACTTCGTCCCACAACAATTCCCGACCCTGCTAAGATAAACCCTATCCCTGAAAATAATTTTCTCGCGTTTGCAGCCGACATCCCCATCGTCATAAGAATACCAAAATCAGAACTTTTTTGTGAAATTAAAAGCACAAGAGCTGAGACAATTGAAAATCCAGTAATTAAAACAGCTAATGAAAGAAATGTGGTCATTGAAATTTTCTCAAGTCTCAAAGCAAAAAACAAGGCTTCATTACGCGTTTCCCAAGTAGAAACGATAAAGTCATTTTTTGATTTCCATGAACTCAGCCAATGCTGCACCTTAGTGGGCTGTGGCAATCGTAGTTCTATTTGATTTTTAAGTGATGAGGCTTTTTGTAAAAAAGGAAGTCCTTTATCTTTATTAAAGAAAATCATTGTTGAGTCAATATTTGCAAGTCTTGTATATATAATTGAGGCCACCTTTACTTTTTGATAAATGGTCTCTACCCCAGGAGGCAACAATAAAGACTCTGGAGGAATCAATAGAATTTCATCCCCTTCAAAAATTTCTAGTTTTCGTGCTAAGTCTACTCCAACAGCAACTTCATTAGTCCCTAACTCAAACTCGGTCTGTGAGGCCTCAGCACTTTCTCTTCGTTCAGGTTTTCTCGAATTCAATTGATCCACTCTTTGAAAAAAATCTTTAAGATCTTTCTGAGGATAGCCTTTAACAACAGCTCCCCCAAAAAGGCCTTCATAAGTTCTTAAAATGACATCTTGCTTTGAGACCTCTGCAACAGAGATAAACTCAGGATGATTTTTTTTTAGTTCACGAGAAAGTTCTTGAATTTGAAAAGCTCCTTCCTCTCCTAAAACCTTAGGTTCAATAACAATGTGTGGTTCCACGCCAAACATTCGAGTGCGAATCGTTTCGTTAAACCCGTTCATAATTGATGTCACAAGAATAAGCCCTGCAACCCCCACAGTCACACTTCCAATAGAAATCCATGAAATCGTTTTAACTAACGCACCAGATCTTTTTG
>JAGRAB010000421.1 GCA_020435085.1 Bdellovibrionales bacterium
AAGGTCAATCTGCCTCCCATAAAGAGCCACACATGATCAGAGGCGATGAGTCGTCGCCTTATATTGCAAATGAACTCAAAAACAAAAAAAATATGCCTTTTTTCCATTGGGTGAGCTATTTAACAAGTATGTTAGTTTTTTAAAAGGAGAACTCCCAATGTACAAGAAAGTCGCTTTTACTGTTTACCCAGCGCTGGACATTCAACGAGCTCGCAACTTCTATGAAGAAACGCTGGGCCTAAAGGTAACGCAAGAATATCAGGATGGACGCTGGATTGAGTTTGATCTTGAGGGCGGCGGATGTTTTGCCATGTCGGACATGATGCCTCAGTTTAAACCCAGCGCTAACGACGGAGGAACCATTGCTTTTGAAGTGGATGATCTGGACTCATTGGTGAACACTTTAAAAGAAAAGAATGTTGAATTTATTATGGACACCATGGAGTCCCCAGTTTGCCGTTTGGCCTCGATCAAGGATTCCGAAGGGAATGGGGTCATTCTTCATCAAGTGCACCCAAAATAATCATTGAGTCAGGCTTTATTGATGGGAAAAACTAAACAGATCACCGTTTATTCACGAGACCAGTGGAGGAAGTGGCTCAAAAAAAACCACTTGGTCGAGGAGTCTGTTTTTCTTATCTCTTACAAAAAGCACACCGGTAAAGATTCCATCAACCACAAAACTCAAATCGAAGAAGCTATTTGCTTTGGCTGGATCGACACCACAGTCAAGCGCTTGGATGAAGATCGCTTTCATCGCCGCTTTGTCAAACGAAGTGTCAATGCAACCTGGAGCAAAAATACGCTCAGCTACGGTGAGACTCTTTACAAAAATGGGAAGATGAGCGCCTATGGCAAGAAGATGTTCCTCTTGGGCAAACAAAAAAAGCCTATCGATCATGACATTCCCGATTTTCCAGAAGTTCCTGGCGATTTAAAAAAGGCTTTCGCAAAAAATAAACGAGCAAAAGTCGGCTTTGAAGCCTATTCGCCTTCAACCAAAAAATCTTATTTACGTTGGCTCTTTCGCGCCAAACGCGAGGATACCAGAGCCAAGAGAATTCAACAGATTATCGATGCGGCCTCGCAAGGCCAAAAGCTCTGGTGAATTGTCTCTGTAAATTTATTGCACAGATAATGTATTGTATTCATTGTATCTATTTGAAGTGCCCACAATATGGTACATATTCCTTAATCCGAGGGCACCATGAAAGCACTTCAACTATTACTAATCACATTCTGCTTTTCTAGCACTAGCTATGCTGATGAAAGCCTCAACAAGATTCAATTTGAACAGAATCGCGGCTACATCGTTTTTGATACGGGATCTACAAAAGGCATCGTCGATTCAGAAGATATCATCGTTAATTTGCATGAAAAATGCAAAAAATCTCTTCCGATGTCTTTGGATGAAGTCTTACTACAGCCTCAAAATGCATCGACAAATTTTATTGATATTAATAAAGCCCTCAATAAGATTAAACTGATTACTAACACGGATTATAACTTTCGAAGCAATCCTATTTTCGCAAAAAATTTTGATAACAACTTGCCGATATTTATTCTTTTCCCGGACCTTCATCAAAGCAGAACCAGCCTACTGTCATCCGAAAGTTCTATTCAGAACCTGACTGACCTCAGTATTTCACAAGCCTACGACTCATATAATATGATTGAGGCCCTGACTCGCGAAAACCAAAAATCACTCTACACTCTCGAGGGATCTACAGAATACTTGCCATATTATGAGCTTCCGAACGCCACCGAAACAGAAAGATTAAGTTTCTTTAGCTACCTTGTGAAAAACGAACCTGCTTCAATATCAACCGACTTACCAGAGGTCTTTAATGGCATTATGCCGACGTATTATGTAGATAAAAAAGAAAGCTATATGAAGTGGTTTGTTGCTTTTTTATCCCACATTTTCAAAAAAAATGACGAACCTCTAAGCTGGGAAAAATTTATTGAAATCACCCAAAGCCATTTCAATGATTTTTCTGAAACTGAAATTGAAGAACTAAACAAGCATTTTAATGAAAGCAACCCGATCGAACAGTCCACTGAAGAGCTTTATAATTTGAGTAATCTTTTTTGTGATGAAAGAAGTTATGGCATGGCAAACGAAAGTATCGCGAGGTCCTCAGAACACCAGGCTCAAGTGGTCTTCACCCGCATTGGCGCCAGCCATATAGGCGGATTTATAGAAATTTTGGAGAAAAATGAATTTTCTTATATTATTTTC
>JAGRAB010000041.1 GCA_020435085.1 Bdellovibrionales bacterium
GGAATTCCTGCGGCGACAACAAGTGCCACTTGCCAGGGCAAAAAGAGAGTGAGAACAATTAAAACTAGTCCTAGGCCAATGAGTAAATTGGAGCTAAGGGCATCCAAGCGTTTTGAAAGGTAAACAGAAAAATCGTTGGAAAAACCCAATTGAATTTTATTTCCTACTTTTTTTTGAAGGTCTTTCACAAGGTTTTTAACACTTTGGATAAGCTCAAAAGTATCGGCATTTGCTTTTTTTGAAACAATAATGTTAACGGAAGGTTTTCCTAATGCACTATAAAGCCGTTCGGGTTTCGCAAGTTGTTCTGTGACATGAGCAATGTCTCCAATTTTTGTTCCAAATCCAGACTCGTTGGCTAATAAGAAAGTTTGTTCGATTTCCCCAGGTTGTTCATATTCTGCTTCTGTGCGAATCAGAGTTTCATCTCCAGTTTGAGAGAGGGCCGTTCCACCAGGCACAGATACATTGCGACCTTGGATAGATTGGATGACAGCACCCAAAGATGTTCGACGTTGATTCAGTTTTTCCGAATTTGTTTTTACAATAAACTCTCTTTTGCGAAAGCCTTGTTTTTCAACACTTGCAACTTGTGATAATCGGCTTAATTTATCGGCAACAAATTTTGAGGCATTTCGAACCTCTAGTGGACTTGTATTTTCTTTTCCAGCAACAGTGACTTCAATCACGGGAAGACGGTCAGATTCAATGACTTTAACAATAGGTTCTTCAGCAGCAGCAGGAAGGTCTTCAACGCGATCAATAGCTTGTTGAATATCTTGATTGGTTTTGTCAGGATCTCGCGCATCGGGATCAAGTTGTAAAACAATCACTCCAGAGTTTTCAGCAGCAGTAGAAAATACTTTTTTAAGACCTTCGACCTCACGCATAGCCTCTTCAATGGGGTTGACGATTAATTTTTCAACCTGCTCAGGCGAAGCTCCTGGTAATGTTGTGACAACTGTTGTTATATTGAAATCTACATTGGGCCAGATATCGCGACGCATTTGAACAAGGGCATAGACACCAAAAAGAAGGATGACAATGGTCAATAAGTTTCCAAGTAAATGCTCTTTTGCGAAAAAACCAACAATGGCTTTCATGGGGCTCCATTTAAACCGAATGAGTATAAAAAAGTTATTTTAGAGGAAGGTCTTGTCAGTGACAATGAATAACCTTAAAAGAAAATATGACTTTGATAGACAAACCTTGGCAGAATTTCACATTTGTTGCTTTTGACACAGAAACAACGGGAAAATACCCTTTGGAGTCAGAAATTTGTGAGATTGCTGCAGTAAAATGGCAAGAAGGGGAGATTGTTGATACATTTCATACCCTTCTAAAACCTTCTCAGCCCATGTCAGAAGAAGTGATTAAAATCCATAATATTACTAACGAAATGGTAAAAGAGGCTCCTCTTATTGAAAATAAAATTGGTGAATTTCATCAATTCATTCAAGGGGCTATTACTATTGCGCATCATGCTCCCTTTGACCTTGGTTTTTTAGCAATTGAATTTGAAAAAGCAAATTTGTCTTTACCAGAGGAGCCTGTTATTTGTTCAAGTTTGTTATCAAGAAAAATGATTAAAGAATCGAGTAATCATAAACTTCAAACATTGATTCGTGTTTTAAAAATTGACGGGGGACAGGCTCATCGTGCGTTAGACGATGCAAAAGCTTGTTTTTCTGTGGCCCTTGAGTGCTTTCGGCGTGTCGGGGAAAATGAAACATTAAGCTCTATTTTTATGCAACAAGGTGGTGCTTTATGGTGGAAAGACTATTCGATGGAAAGTCTCCTTGAAGAGAGTAAGTTCCAGCATTTGATCCGTGCGATTAAAGATCAAAAAAATATTGAGCTTATTTATGAAGGGGGATCGCGGCCTGGAAAACCAAGAGTCGTTCAACCGATTGGAGTTGTAAGAAATCCAAATGGAGATTTTATGGTGGCTATTGAGAGAGGAGATGACCATACAAAACGTTATATGCTTGATAAAGTCAAATCGGCAAAAATTTGTATGTAATTTTATTTAGCAGGAGAATATTCTTTTTCGTTATCTTTAGAAGAACCTTCAACCGGTTCCGGTTGATTTAAACCAGATTTAAAGTTTGTTTTGAGTTTTTCTCTAACAACTTCTGCGAGCTCTTCAAGGTGTTGAAATTCATCACCGGCTCGTAATCGTAAAGGACGATCTTTTCCATGAAGAACATCATCAAGAAAAAGTTCAAAGGCGTATAATGGGCCAGCCGTACGGTGAGAAAGAATACGGCCAATTAAAAATAATGTGACTGCAAAACCAAGGGAAATCATTAAGTAAACCTCAAGAAATGGAACAAGAAACTTTTTTTGAAGATACTCTGAAGGGCCAATAACAATATCTTCAATGGTTATCACTATATAAGTATAAGAAAAAACACCAGCCACAACAGAAAAACCCAAACCAATAAAAACCAACATAAAACAGTATTTTAATTGAAATCGAGGGTTGACCCAAACTTGTTTGCGCTCATTTTCATTGGGCCAAATTTGTGAGCCTTCTCGAATAAGTGAAATGACAATCATGAAATACCCGACCCATTGAATGGCATCTGCAATATTAAAGGCGGGAGAAGACATGGTAGAACTACCTAATAAAAGAAAATCAACAACAGAACCAGAGATAATTCGATCTGTCACATTTCCTAAAATACCACCCAGTAAGAGTGACATACCTGATCTTAGCATCAAAGATTTTCGAGGAAGTAGATATTGAATGGCTCCATAAATAAAAATTAAAAACGCGCCACCTGTGGAAAGAGAAACAATTCGAAGCATTGGCGGGAGGTCTGAAAAAGCTCCAAGAATGGCTCCAGGGTTTCGATGGAGAACAATACCAAAAGGTCCCCAAAACCGCATTTCTGAAATATGGTTGAGAGCCCATATTTTAGTTACTTGATCTATTGACCATGTAGAAACCAGTAGCCCAATAACAATCAACCAATGTCTTTTTGTCATAGAGAATATCCTATCAGAACTATTTTGATTTGTTATCAATAATGGTCGTTTTATTGCGACCTTGACCTTTGGAGAGATAAAGAGCTTTATCGGCTTTTTCAATAAGTTCTTCAGGTGAATTTGCGTGTGTTGGATATGTTGCTATGCCAAGGCTGACACTAACAAAGGCTTCTCTGCCAGGGCCTCTCATTGGTTTTTTCGAAATTTTTTGGCGTAAGGTTTCTCCATACTTGAAAGCTTGTTCAGCTGTGAAATTAGGAAGAATAAGACTAAACTCTTCACCGCCATAGCGAGACGCTGTTCCTTCAGCGTGCATAAGGTCTAAGAGAGTTTGGCTGATTTCAGAAAGAAGTTGATCTCCTTCAGGGTGTCCATACCTGTCATTGAATGATTTAAAGTGGTCAACATCAAGCATTATCAATGAAACTAATTGATTTTCTGAAATCGTTTTTCTGAGTTGATCTTGAAAGAAGCGGTGATTTGTCAGGCCCGTAATAGGATCTGTGATAGAGAGATATTTAAAATGTGTTTTTTCAGAGAGATTGATATGAGTTTGCACAGCCTCATGAATTTGGAGTTTCAGATAGTCATTCTCCCAAGGTTTTAAAAAGAAGCGATGAATTTCAGCCGTATTAATGGCGTTAGAAATTTCGTGAATATCAATTTGTCCAGAGAGAATAGTACGAGCCGCTGTAGGGCAAAGGGTTTTCATCTCTCTTAAAAATAAAACACCATTCATACCAGGCATGCGATAGTCGCTGACAATAACGGCAAGGTCAGGGTTTGCTTTTGCAACTTCAATGCCTTGTTCGCCAGATAAAGCCGTAAAGACTTGGAAGTCTTTTTTTAGAAGGCGGGACAGCGACTCCAAAACTCCAGGCTCATCATCAACACATAAAATTTTAGGATTGGGTTTATTCATTTTTATCTTTACTCACATACATTAATGATGAAAAGTCTCCATTACGAGACGGTACATAATTTTTTAGTCGATTATTCACAACCGCTATTTGTTGATCATACCAAAGAGGAATAGTTGCTAAATCCTCGTAAATGATTTTTTGGACTTTATAATAGTGATCAATTCTCAATTGCTCATTTTTTATCCTTAGCCCTTTGTCTAAGAGGTTGTCTAACTGTTTGTTGATATAGGCACCACGGTTGCGGCCATCTCCAATTTCATTGGAGTGAAAAGCAATACGATAAAGGTCTGGATCAATAGCTCCAATCCATCTCATTGTTGCAAGTTGAAACCGACCTTTTTGAACATCTGAAAAATAAACACCCCACTCATAAGACTGTAGATCTACTTTTAACCCAGCTTTCTCAAGCTGATGAGCAATCATTTTTGCATTTTCAATAGCTTGAGGGTGAGAAGATGTTTTAAGTGAAATTTTTTTTCCAAGAGCGTTGGCTTTTTTGAAGTGGCTTCGAGCCTGAGAATAGGAGGCTTTAGAGTTTTTTAAAGAGGTGAGAAAGAAAGGGTTTTCTGGGGTCATCAGACTTGTGGCTGGACGACCATAACCTTCAAGTTTATATTGAATAATTTCTTGACGGTGAATGGCTTGGTCGAGGCCTTTTCGAAACTCAAGAGATGGAATAAGAGGGTCTCGAAAGTTTAATAAAAGGTAACTGAAAGTCAGTCCAGGGTATTCGTGAACAGTGAACTTTTGAGGTGATTTTTTGAATTCTTTTACTTTACTGTAAGGCAATTCAGCTTGGATCAAATCGATGGAACCTTTTTTCATTTTTTGATAGAGAGTAAAGTCATTTTTTACAACTTTAAACTCTAACTTATCAATATGTGGTTGCTCCTCAGAAAAAAAATTGTTCTTTTTTAAAAAATAAGAGTTCCCATTTTTTTTCTCAAAACAAAATGGACCTGAGCCAAGAATTTTTTTAGAAAAACCTTTTGGATTTTCTTGAATTTCTTTTGCTGGCAAAATTTTAATCATAGGTAAGTCAGAAACTAAAAGTTTGGCTGAAAATTCTGAGAGTTCTAATTTAACTTCAAGGCGATCTCGTTGTTTTTCAACAGAGATTTTTTTGAGAAGTTGAAGGCTTGAACGAAAAGGGTTTTCATTTTTTTGAAACTCTTTAAATGTAAATAAAAGATCTTCAGCTTCTACAGGGCGACCATTGCAAAAACGCAGCCCTTTTTTTAATAAAAACGTATAAGTGGTTCCTTTTAAGCTCCAGCTGTCAGCGGCGTCACCGATGACAGTTAACTGAGGCCCTACTTTAACAAGAGATTGAAAAACAAGACTTGTGATTCGCATGCCATAGGCATCGGTGGCAAAACGAGGGTCTAAAGTCGATGGATGTGAGCTGATTCCAACAACAGCTGTGTCTTTGGGAGTTCTTAAGCCTTGTGTACATCCCCAAAGTAAAGGAAAAAAAGAGAGAGAGGTTACAAATCTAACAATGCAACGCATTGACCACCTTTAAGATCGAAAAACAGATGTTATACTTCTAATTAACTCTAGCAGTGTTTTTAATAAATACAAATTGGTGGCTCTATGTTTCGTGGATTTTTAACTTTTCTTTTTTTTCTTCCCCTTCTTGGATATGCAGATTCTAATGAAAAACTCACAAAAGATTTAAGCCAAAGGCTGCAAAAGAAAATTGAACAGTCTGAAATTAAAAAAGAGGAATTGGGAATTTACGTCTCCATAGGAGATAAACATGAAACCTCGAAAGTTTTTGGATTAAATGAAAAAGTAGGTTTTATCCCGGCCTCATTAAGCAAAATTGTTACAGCGGGAGCCGCTCTTTCAGAGCTGCGTCCGGGAACTCAAGTAGAAACTCAACTGGCATCAGCAGGACGAGTTGAAAACAATGTCCTTAAAGGAGATCTTTATTTAATCGGGCATGGAGACCCAGGGTTTGTTTCGGAATCCATGTGGAACTTAGTGAATGAGTTTGTTCGCAATCAAATACATATTATCGAAGGAGATATTGTCGTTGATGATTCCTGGTTTGACTCTATTCGATTTGACCCAAGTCGTGAAGAGTCTGATGTGGATCGCGCTTACAATTCTCCTATAGGAGCCATGTCATTTAATTGGAATTCGGTAAATATTTATATTCGACCGAATAATAAAATTGGAAAACCTCCGCTTGTTTTTGCCGATCCGGATAACAATTATATTCGAGTGATTAACCAGGCGAAAACGATTGGCTCTGGGAAAGGTTCTCGTATTTCTGTGAATCGTCGAGAAAGTTCTGATAAAAAGTTTCATGGTGATGAAATTATTGTGACTGGAACTATTTCGACATCGGCAGAAGAAAAAGTGGTTTATAAGAGTATTACTCAACCAGAGATTTGGAGTGGCTACAACTTAAAAGCATTTCTTGAACGAAGAGGAATTGAAGTGACAGGGAGTGTACGGGCGGCTGCCAAAGTGGGAGACTTGAAAATTTTTGCAAGTGTTAAGAGTCACTCCATTGAAAAAATGGTTAAGGACATGATGAAGTTTTCGAATAACTATGTTGCTGAAATGTTAGTGAAGCAAATTGCAGCAACTAAAGTGGGAACTCCGGGGTCAATCCCTATTGGTATGGAGCGATTACGAGCTTTCATTAGAGAGAGTGGGATTCAAGAAGGATTAGAAATTGTTAATCCATCGGGGCTCACGCGCAAAAATAAATTTTTTCCGAAATCACTTCATGATTTTTTAATTTCATTACGAGGTCGCTTTGATATCTTTGCTGAGAATTTAAGCGCGTACCCATTGGCAGGGGTGGATGGCACTTTGGAAAAACGAATGCGAGGCACTCCGGCTGAGGGGTGGGTGCGTGCAAAAACAGGAATGCTGAGCGGTGTGATTGGGCTAGCTGGGTTTGCTGGGCGTAAAGATGGGCAGGTGCTAACGTTTACTTTTATCTATAACGGACGTGGTGAAAAAGTATATGCGGCACGACAACTCTTTGACGAACTTGCAGTAGAATTGGTTCAATAGTCCCTATGAAGTTTATTTTCATCATTTTTGTTTCTTTTTCTTGTTTTGTTGGATTTGTATTCTTTGGCCACGCGCCTCAAGCAGAAGAAGATACACCCGTCGTTTTGCAGGAGTTTGCCAACTCTGTGAGTCTTACAGATGCCATGGACTTTGTTCCACCAGATTATAGTGGTCAAGAATCGCGTATTGGATATGGCCCAGGAGTTTTTAGTGTTCCCCGTGGGATGGAGGAGCGCGTTTCTTTTTGGCTCGACATTTATACAAAGTATTCAACAGACCAAGGGCTTCTTCATGATAGTGAATATGTGCATTTAGTTTATGAACCTGTTGATTTTACGGAAATCATGAAAGATCCAAATATTGAAGATTCAAAAAAAAGAAAAAAAAGATATGAAATGGTGAAGGAAGCAAAAAAGCGTGTACGTGATCGTCTCCTTCGATTATCAAAGCTCAGTAGCTCAGCAGGCTTAGAGGGTGAAGACCTTCGCTATTGGTATATGTTTCAAAATGTTGAAGGAAAAAATAAATTTAAAGAAGCGGCTCAAGAAGGGCGACTTCGCTTTCAATTAGGACAAAAAGATCGAATTGCAGAGGGCATTTATCATTCAGGCCAATATCGTCAACAGATGGAAGATATTTTTAAGAAATACAATCTTCCTATTGAATTAGTGAGAATGGTGTTTGTTGAAAGCTCATTTAATCCTCGAGCTGTTTCAAAAGTGGGTGCCAGTGGTGTGTGGCAGTTTATGCGCTACACAGCCCGCCAATATATGAAAATGGATTGGTCGGTAGATGAAAGAAATGATCCATTAACAGCGACAGAGGCTGCTGCTAAAAAGTTGAAGTCTAATTATGAAATGTTGCAATCATGGCCTTTGGCAGTGACGGGATATAATCATGGCCCTTACGGGATTAAGCGAATCACTCAAAAATTGAATACAACAGATATTGCAGAGCTCACTGATGTGAGAAAGGGGAGATTTGGTTTTGCGTCGGCCAATTTTTATGCCTCTTTTCTTGCCGTATTAGAGGCTGAGAGAAATGCAGAAAAATATTATGGGCACCTCAAAGTGGCAAAACCTCTTATCAGTGAAAAAGTCGAGCTTACTAAAAACTTAGATAAAAAAACATTAATTCAGTGGTTTGATGGTAATGAAGACAAAGCAAAAGGTTTGAATTTACATGTAAAATCTGTTGTTTGGAGAGGGAGCTCTCTTATTAAAAAAGGAAACTTTATTCGTGTTCCACCTAATAAGTTAGATGTGGCTAAAGCGGATTTAGAAAATATGAAAGAAATAAAAGGACCTATTGCCAGTGGTGATTACCATATCATTAGAAGTGGTGAAACTTTGAGTGGAATTGCCCTCAGATTTGGCGTTAGTCAGAAGTCATTGTGTGAAATTAATGAAATCACCGACCCTAGAAAAATCCGAGCCGGTCAAAAATTAATTATTCCCAACTGAGGAGCTGGCACCTTAGTTCATGTTTTGAACTTGAGCGATATATGGAAGGTTACGAAAATAACCTTGATAGTCGAGGCCATAGCCAACAACAAAATCATTGGCAATTTTGAAACCAATATGGTCGACAGAGCATTCAACCTTAAGAGCATC